>JBNLFC010000751.1:0-500 GCA_050305335.1 Leptospirales bacterium | reverse complement strand
GCAGATATGTAAAATCTGCCGCAAATAATCCTTCGATTAATCTTGGCGATATGTTGTCTATGCTCCCCAGACGCGTTACCACTCGGGAGAGGAGTATTACGCTCAGATAACCGGGATTTTGTTGTACACGAGGATCTTTCAGGGGAAAGATCTCATCTCCGGCTGTCGCTAGGCGCATACTCCCCTTTTTCTGTAGCACTCCGGATTCCGGATCCACATAGCCCTTCGGCAATTCGAATTCATGCTCGGTTTGTAACATTTTCAAATTTCTTCTCCCATTGCATTAACTATTCTCCATTGCCTGAAGTTGCTTGGATCAGGCTACCCGGGTTATACCCTCATTAACGAGCTCAATGGTTTCAACGAGAACATCGTTTCCTTTCGCAGTAAATCCGGCCGTTTCATATTTAATATGCCAGGATTCTACAATATCCCATCGAGCTTTATCATTCCCGAATTCATCCACCAGAACGAGCGAGATGTTTTTTCTTGCATTCGTC
>JBNLFC010000750.1:0-501 GCA_050305335.1 Leptospirales bacterium | reverse complement strand
ATTTCCTGTTGCTTGCACGGCCCGCACCTAGGCTCGGTGTTCCAGGCCACTGGTTTTCTCTATGTCAGGAGCGCGTCGTGTGCTTCAGCAGAGAATCGATTCCTGCACAGGCCTTTTTGCTCCTCAGTTTCCTGCTCATGCTTCATTTTGTAGTGCGCTCAAGCGAGTCGGTCTGGACGCCTGATTTGTTTTTACCGGCTTGATTTTCCCCATTCAGCAGAAGATTGTACTGAGTGTTGATTGGCTGCGGCAAGATTTCGTCTTTCCTTGTATATTTGGATCACTGCTCAGTCCCAGCGTTCGTCTGTTCTGTTAAAGCTTCTTGTTTTCCCTAGTGCTGTTGAAAATCAGTTCGGTATTTGCCTTCCATAAAATCATTGATTGTGTTACAGAAGTACTAGTGGATCTTGTCTAATCACTGCAAGCACCAGTTTTGTTTTGGCTACCTGGAAGGGGTGCGCACGCACAGTGTTCCGTCAAGGATTTGTTTTGCACCAGGAG
>JBNLFC010000749.1:0-501 GCA_050305335.1 Leptospirales bacterium | reverse complement strand
CTTGATCTATCTTCTCTTATGTTGTCACGTCTGATTTGTCTTAAGGCTGGTTCCAGTGGTAGCCTATCTTTATCTCAATCTTGACCATGTCATATTAGCTTTCTCTCCCCTTCTTAATCACCAGCGCTCCAGCAATAACCTACAACATCCAATCCATAACCACATCAGCATCAGTCACGTCAGCCTTCTCTCTCCCAGTCAACACCACTATTTCAAAATTTATTTTGTGGACAATAAATTTAAGAAAAAAATTATATTAAAATTTAAAATATGATACATAAAATAAAGATTTATTTTTTTAAAAATTTTTTACCTAAAAAGTTATTTATAGGTGAATAAGGTACAAAATTTATTTATTTATTTATATTTTTTTTTCAGATTTTTTGAAGCTCTAATGGTCAAAAATGAATATTTCTTGAATTCAAACAACTATATTTGAATTCAAACTGAAAATGTGGACCAATCAGATCGTGCCACGTCGCAATCGACCGCCGGCTCCAA
>JBNLFC010000748.1:0-502 GCA_050305335.1 Leptospirales bacterium | reverse complement strand
CTGAAAATAATAACCTTTTATTGAGCAGTCTGGAAATTTTACTCGTTCCAGGAAAACAGGGCTGCCGCGATTACGAGACACAACAAGGTTATTGCCAGCATTACAATACATTCGCTGCCCACATCAATAAGGTTTGCCCCGTCATTCATAATCTTGCGTGCTGCCTGCAGGAGATGGGTCAGGGGCAGGAACTGCGAGAAAATTTTGACCCATTGAGGAGCCCCTTCCAGCGAAAACCAGACTTCCGAGAGAAACATCATTGGCCAGGCAATGAAATTGAGTGCCCCACTGGTGAATTCCTCGCTGGTTCCTCTTGCTGCCAGGACCAGGCCGATCGATGTGAGGCTCAAACTGCCGAGAAAGAAGACGATAAACAGGTCCAGGTATGAGCCGACAACGTTGAATGAAAAAAGCAGGTCTGAGCCAATCCAGACGATGACAAGAGTAAACATGAGCAGAAAAATACGCGACATAGCCTGGGCGGTAAGGTATTCAAAAGCTG
>JBNLFC010000747.1:0-503 GCA_050305335.1 Leptospirales bacterium | reverse complement strand
CCGCAAGCGTACGAATGCTAATTGTAATAGCTTTCAACTAAGAGTATTCCTAGGGTTATCAAATCCACAGAGACAGAGGCAGACTAGCACTTTATCTATATCGCGTGATAACTTTGGTGGAAGAAAAGCTAAGTTTAACCTAGAGACAAGTAGGACAACTGAAATATAATTGTATAAATGCATACACGTATCTTAGATTTTGGGACTGTCTTGAAGGATAGACTTACTCCTCCAGATCAACCTATTGCACAACAAGGAATCCACACAAGAGACTATAGTGAAGCCAGGTAGGGAGGGACCCACTATACCAGTCCAGCTACGTGGTGGATTGCGAAGCCCTAATAGGACTGTGACTCCTGTTGGTACCACAACAATCCATATGGCCAGGGGCACCACGTGCATAGACAATGCCCCCGACACCTCATCAATGGGTATGTCTAGGACCTTCCCCTATCATCACAGGGAAATGGCCTCTGAGAGGTCGGCACAGTTGCCACACTGGG
>JBNLFC010000746.1:0-503 GCA_050305335.1 Leptospirales bacterium | reverse complement strand
CCTCTGCTTGAGCTGTGCGCTTACCGTCACGGGTTTGCAGCAGATATAACTTACCGCGATCGATGGTGAATTCCATATCCTGCATGTTGCGATAATGCTTTTCCAGCTTTTGGGCAATGTCTTCAAACTGGGCGTAAATTTGGGGCATTTCTTTTTTGAGGTCGCTGATAGGCTGGGTAATGCGAATACCGGCCACCACATCTTCGCCCTGGGCATTCATCAGGAAGTCGCCTTCTAGTTCTTTTTCACCGGTGGAGGCGTTACGGGACATAGCCACGCCGGTACCTGCATCTTGGGAGATGTTGCCGTAGACCATTGTTTGAATGTTTACGGCCGTTCCCAAATCATGAGGAATCCCGGCAGCATTGCGGTAAGCAAAAGCGCGCTTGCTGTTCCATGACTTAAAGACCGCTTCCGTGGCCCGCTTCATTTGTTCATATGGGTCTTGGGGAAAATCTTCTCTGGTGTAGGTTTTGTAAATTTCCTTGAACTTCTCGGTGACC
>JBNLFC010000744.1:0-503 GCA_050305335.1 Leptospirales bacterium | reverse complement strand
ACCGGATGGTCCCGGCAGATTCACGCAGAATTTCTCGTGCTCCGCGCTACTCAGGATTCCACTACACTGCAACGGGGTTCGCCTACGGGACTATCACCCTCTATGGTCCGGCTGTCCGGCCGGTCCGGCTCCCCTGATGCATATGACATCGTGGTCCTACTACACCGCACGCGCATTGCTACGCTCACGGTTTGGGCTCTTCCCCGTTCGCTCGCCACTACTTGGGGAATCATTGTTTATTTTCTCTTCCTCCGGGTACTAAGATGTTTCAGTTCCCCGGGTTGGCGCCGGAAGCTCAAGGCTTCCGGCAGACAGCCTTCAACTGTCTGGGTTCTCCCATTCGGACATCTCCGGATCAAAGATTATTTGCATCTCCCCGGAGCTTTTCGCAGCTTATCACGTCCTTCTTCGCCAGTGTGAGCCAAGGCATCCGCCATGCGCCCTTTCCTACTTTCCTTTACTTGGCTTCCCTGTCCTTATAGAACAGGAAAGTTCATAGTTCA
>JBNLFC010000743.1:0-504 GCA_050305335.1 Leptospirales bacterium | reverse complement strand
GTTTAATGAGTCGTATCGGGTTGTGCGAGATGGGTGCGTGCCCACTAGGTTGGCTGCGCCACGAACGCTGGCTTGCTGGGCCGATCGGGCCACACGCAGGAGGAGGCCGGCTGGGCCGCCAGCGAGTTTCGGCCCATATGGCTAGGAAAAATAGAAAATCCTTTTTCCTTTTCATTTTTTTATAAATTAAAACTAATTTGAATTCAAATCAAATTTGAATTTCGATGACTTCTACTCGCAGAATAAAATAGAAGAGCACTTCACCACCCAAAGAAAAATATGCATCAGCATGAAATGCAACAAACACAATTTTTTATTTATATAAATAATTATTTTTTCCAGAGCCTTATTGCCTTGTGAAAATCAGGGTGTTACAAACCTACCCCCTTAAAATGAATCTCGTCCCTGAGATTCGGACGGATTGGAAAAGAAACTTGGAAACTCTGCCTTCAACTCTTCTTCCCTTTCCCATGTAGATTCTTCCTCTGTATGGTGACTCCACTG
>JBNLFC010000742.1:0-504 GCA_050305335.1 Leptospirales bacterium | reverse complement strand
ATCAACTATGCCGAAGTGGCCGAGCTGATCAAGTTGACGATGCGCGAATCGCAGTTCGAACTCATCGAAGAAGCTCTCGAGACGCTGATGCTCACCATCTCTTCCCACTTCCCCGCCATCGAAAGCCTCGCACTGACGATAGCAAAGCCCGACATCCTCCCAGACTGCAGGGTTGCAGCTTCTCTCGAAAGAAAATTTAAAAAAAATTGAAAAAAAATCTAAAAAAATTAGCCTTCATTTTAAGAATTTTGGTTAAAACAGAATTCAAAAAATCGTTGCCTTTCGTACAGGGAAAATTGAGGAATTTTGTCTGGCGGTTAAAAGGGAAAAAAAGATTTGACCGGTTCCTTTTAACCCATGACCACAGGCACAATTTGCAAGGGCGGCAAGAGAGCCGGGGGCCAATATGAGCATGGCGGTGGATCATCTCAACAATATGGTGGCTTGCTTGGCAGGATGTAGTCCTGAAATTTTGGCCCGTGGTAAATGGGCTAGCCCGCGGCC
>JBNLFC010000741.1:0-505 GCA_050305335.1 Leptospirales bacterium | reverse complement strand
GTTAAAGTAATCATCACACGCTTGTGTTACTTTTTCAATACAGATTCACAGAAGGTGATTGGTCGTAAAGAGTTGGATGATCTAAGAGCATACATGATTGAGACTATGTGCATGCTTGAGATGTGTTTTCCTCCTTTTTTTTGATATGCAAGAACACCTAATGATACATCTCATGGATCTGATACACACATTAGGTCCACTATACTTACATAGTTTGTTTCCATACGAGCGGTACTTGGCAGTTTTGAAATCCTATGTGCGGAATCATGCCCACCCAGAGGGTTCTATTATGGAAGGTTACACAATAGAAGAGGTGGTTGAGTGTTGCGCGGATTACGTAAAAGATAGAAAAAGGATAGGCTTGCCGATACCACTACACGAGGGTAGACTAAGTGGAAGAGGAAGAATGGGTCAGAAAAGTTTTGTCGATAGAGATTACAATTCAGTAAGTGAGGCACATTTCAGTGTACTACAACAACTCGAGATTGCTGCACCGTATATCGAG
>JBNLFC010000740.1:0-505 GCA_050305335.1 Leptospirales bacterium | reverse complement strand
CGCAAAGGTCCCGGGATGAGAGAGATACTCAATAATTCTCGCAGTGGGAGTCATTTCAATCACTACCCGGATGTTATTCATCTTGAAAAATATGAAAAGAGAGCCGCTGAACTTCTTAAAGATTTTTTTAAGATCAGAAGATAAACCGTAATATCATTGAAGTTCTTTTGTTGACTCCCGACATGCCTCCACAAAAATTGCAGTCAGCAGATCTCTGGAGAGGTGTCCGAGTGGTCTATGGTGCGCGCTTGGAAGGCGCGTGTGCGCAAGCACCGAGGGTTCGAATCCCTCCCTCTCCGCAGCATTTTCATACACTCCCGCAATCACTCATTCGTCCGATACAATCCAACAATGTTACCAGGTAACCGAGGAGTGGGAGGGTGAGAACCCTCGCCATAAACGAGGTGTTCGCACATGTCATGTGCCGCAAGGCACATATAATAATGCGAGCTTAAGCCGGAGACGGCGTAGCGAGCAAACTTACATGTCACGAGCATTGAAGCGC
>JBNLFC010000739.1:0-505 GCA_050305335.1 Leptospirales bacterium | reverse complement strand
ATCGGTAGAGTAAGGATGTGGCGCGGTGGCCTAAGGTTTGTGCCTAGCTGTTGCCGCCCCTTTCGTTTGGCGGTGCCTCAATAGCGCAACCATCACTCCGTTTCCACATCCTCCTCATCGAACCGGACGTGCAGATTTCCCGCATCCGGCTCTCGGACAAGACTTCACGCCTTCGCCCACGGCTCGCTGCGCCCAAGTTCCGTCAGGCGTACGAGACCAAAGTGCCCGTAGAGGTGCGAGGGGGGAAAGGCCCCGCCCCTGCGTCGCCTGAGCTTGTACTTGTTGCGCAGCCACCGGCGCAACCGCACTGCGGTGTAGCTGTCGAGTGCCCGGTACGCCTTGCTGGTGGTCCCTACCGAGAAGTAGTTCGCCCAGCCGCGCAGCGTCCGGTTAAGTTGCTTCACCAGATATGTGGTGTCCTGCCATGTACCCCTTCGGTCGGTCAGCGCGTGGATCGTCTCCACCGCGCGTCTGATGCTCTTCTTCGAAGGCCGGTAGCCCAGGC
>JBNLFC010000738.1:0-508 GCA_050305335.1 Leptospirales bacterium | reverse complement strand
AGAAATCAAGGAGACAAGGACAAAGAGAGACATCTTGATTGTTTTAGTCAAAGAAGTCTATTGTCTCCAGCTCAAGGCAAAGTTACTCAAGTTAATATCATGTTGATGCCTCAAACTTAAACCAAGATAAAGAGCGACTCAAAGAAGAATCAAGTTGATAAGCTCAAGCTTATTCTTTTTGTGTTTTATTTACCTATTGAGTATAGGTTGTCGTACTATAAAGAGGGATGCAACATGGTGATCTTGACAAAACCAAAGTGCTCAAAACCCAGAAAGATTCCATGAGTGATGTAAGAAAACCAAATTCCAAGAGTGTGCTAAAATCTGTCATACCAGTATTGAACATCGGTCAGACCGGTTGGATCTATCCAAGAGCAAGTCCGGTCCACTGGACTTGTCCGTTCCCTTTACCGGCTTCCAGAGCCGTTTGCTGTACATGTCTGGTATTGGACTAGAGTAGTCCGGCAAACAATATGACCGTTGGAATTTAAGCTCCACCGGATAAGTT
>JBNLFC010000737.1:0-509 GCA_050305335.1 Leptospirales bacterium | reverse complement strand
CACAGTAAGCTGATGTAGCTGTGTAACCACTTGGTCAAAACCTCTCTACCCTACTCCAAGGCTGTTGTGAGGGAGGGAGGTAGAATGAGGTGACCCAAGGCGACGGTCGAGCTAGTCAGTCTTTGGTCGCCATGACTTCTTTCAGGTGTAGGGGCATGTTTCATCCTTGTGGGGACTAGCGAAAGGTTGCCTACATGGACTACGGGAGATGTATGGTCTGGGACCATAAGTGAATCAAGCGTGGAAAGAGTGTGCTGTATTGATCAGGTTTTTCCCTGCAGGGTGTACATCGATTCGAATCGCCGCGACTCTCGGATATGAGTAACCGCTTGTTTGTGGCCGTCAACACATAGATAACTTAATGACATGGATGATGGTTTAAAATGGAATTGTTTTGCTTAATTACTTATTTGACAACTCTTGTTTGGCTTAGTTCAGGTTTAACCTGCTTAAGTATAATTAACTTAGTTATATATTAAAGTTTAATTACTTATAGGCTAGAGAATAAA
>JBNLFC010000736.1:0-512 GCA_050305335.1 Leptospirales bacterium | reverse complement strand
ACAAATAGCAGTGCTAGTGCTCTTCTTTGCCAATACTCGTATCAGAAAAGCCTGCTTAAAGTTTTGCTCCATCAGAAACGCACGGGGCGGAGCCAGGAACCAGGTCGTCATTTTTGTACACCTTTTCATGCACATGAATTAAAAAAGTTTTTTAAATTTTTTAAAAACATTCACATGTGCTCTTTCTATTATACTTCATCTATGTATAAAATTTCAAATTCAAATTCCTAATAACGAAAGACCAGTAATATAGACAAAATTTCTGACAGATCTCAACTCATAAGTGTCGTGCTTCCTTTCCACTAGGATATAAAGTGTGATGCCGTGAAAGCCTTATGCTCCCTGCTGTGACTTCCCTATGCCAAGGACAAAAAAGCAGTGACGCCGTGAGGCTCATCTCTCCATACCAATGCTGCATGTCATTATTTCAATGAAGTGCAATGTCATGAGTCTTACTCGCTCTCTACCATCTAGCAACTAATTATCCGATGAGAGAGATCGTGACCAATAAT
>JBNLFC010000735.1:0-515 GCA_050305335.1 Leptospirales bacterium | reverse complement strand
ATATCCAAGAAGCAAACAACATTAATAATCTTTACAACGACATCTCAACATCCAAGAAGCAAGATATTGCTCTCAAAGCAAACAAGTGCAAGAAGAAGAACGTTTTGATTGAGAGCCCTAGTGAAGAAGAAAAAGAAGATGAAGAAGTAGACAGTGAAAGAGAATATGATGAAGATGAAGTGGCTTTATTCATCAAGAAATTCAACAAGTTCATCAAGAAGAGAATACCTTACAAGGGAGAAAGGAAAGAGAAGCTAATGTCAAAGAGGGTGTGCTACAATTGCTACAAGAATGGACATTTTATTGCCCAATGTCCATATGAGAGGAAGGAAGAAGACCATGAGAAAAAAAAAGTTGGACAAAGGCTACAAAAAAGATAAAAAATTCACAAAAAGAAGCATTATGGACAAGCTCATGTTGGTCAAGAATGAAACTCAAGTGATGAGAGTTCCAAGTCAAAAAGTGATGACTTGACAATCATCGCCATCAAGGGCAAAGCTTCATCAAGCAAGTCA
>JBNLFC010000734.1:0-515 GCA_050305335.1 Leptospirales bacterium | reverse complement strand
GCAGCAGGGACAGTAGCAGCAGAGTCAACAACAGAATGAAGAGGCTCAGCTGCAGACTCAGCAACAACAGACTTAGCAGCAGTAGGGTCAGCATACTAATGAAGAGGAAGAACTGGCTGAAACACAGTCAGAAACTACCTCTCATCAACGACAGCCAAGGTCATAGACGACATTGCCGATAGACGTAATGAGTGTTGGTGAGGTCAATGATGAAGGGATACCCTTGGACACGATAGTGAATACGAGATTGTCCAGGATTTTTATGGTCTAGCTTCCCGGCAAAGGGTGTCATTAATCCTGCATGGAATCAATGACTTGACTAAAAATGAAAAGGATGAACTCTTCAAAAACTCTATTCAAGCATACGTTTAATATCCAGAAGAGCTGAAGCAGAAGGGGAAGAAGGTAGCTATGAAGATCATCTCTCATGCATCGAGGAGCTACAAGAGTAAACTTGTGAAGGTTTCGAGGGAAAATGAGAGCCCCATCCATACGTACAAGGAGTTGAGAGAAGA
>JBNLFC010000733.1:0-520 GCA_050305335.1 Leptospirales bacterium | reverse complement strand
GATCGTGGTAGGCCACTGGACCCCGGGGCGCTGTAGCATCGGGCTGGCGATGCCCATTCGTGTTCACCGTTTTCGAATTTCTTTATTTCTTAAATATTCTAGAAATCATTCCAAACTTCTAAAATTCGTAGAAATTTGCATAAAATTCATAAAAATACAAACTAAATTTCCTTGGAATCCATGAGAGCAGATATGTATAATACACTTGACAAAATCATGTTTTCCGCCATAATGTATGGTATAAAATTCCAAGAAATCAAAACTTGAGGTATTTCTTTACAAAAATCTAGAAAGAATAAAATCTCGAAACTTTGCATACATGTGTGCATTTTACTCCGTAGCTTATACAAAATTTCTCATAATTCATTCCTTCTTAGAATAATTTCTAGGATTTAATTTTTGATCCTATAATAAAAAAATTGTAGAAAATGGAATATGTTTATAAAAATATTAATTCCTGGTAGGAGTCTTTCTTGCACTGTTTAGTACCTACATAAAATTAGAGAGCATTATCAGAACC
>JBNLFC010000732.1:0-520 GCA_050305335.1 Leptospirales bacterium | reverse complement strand
ATAATTGATAATACAATCCCTGAATATGTTTGTTTACAAAGTAGAAGCAATCATTATTTTTGAAAAAATCCTTCATTTTGTGGACCACATTTAAAAATAGAGACTTATATGAGTAATAGTAAATTTCTTATTCGTAGAGGAAATTAAGTTGATTTTAAAAAATTGAAAATATATGCAAGTGGATCTGGTTTTGCTCATCTCGTTGCATAGAACACAACGGTAAAAACAGAATTTAAAATAAATATCATATGAATGAGATTGATCATTTTATTTTTTTTGTATTTTGTAGTAATGATGTGATAGCTGATGTGGACCACTTGCATGTTAAGAGAATTCATTAATGAGTTTATCTTATATAGTTATAGAGGATACAGAAGAACCATAATGCCCCTGTGACCGTAGGGTGTTTAGGGGGTGGTAGTTGAATGGTGCATTACAGGCATTGTAATCATCACATTTTAACTACCTTATAAATAGACTTCTATGTGCTCATTGATGGGACACATATGGAGCAGTTATT
>JBNLFC010000731.1:0-520 GCA_050305335.1 Leptospirales bacterium | reverse complement strand
AAATCTCCACCTGTACCAGGTGCCCGGTTCGGCAAGAAACCCATTCTCTTCAAGCAAATGGTGCCAGCTTATATTGTCTTAACTGTAAGAAAATCGAAAGACCTCCGGAAAAAAACACTCCGGATCATCTTTTGACAGAAGACGAATTTCACCGACACGATTAATTGAACCGAGATCAATGAAGATGCTCTCTTCTTCCCTCTTCCCGCGCAGAGAGGAGGACCATCCGTAATCAGAACGAGTATCAAACAAGTTTTCTTTTACCCAGAGACGATCGAGTTCACTGGATGATTCAATCCCAACGGCACCGGATATATTTACACTAAAAGATCCAAATGCAGCCTGATAACTTCCGTTATTTCCTGCATGAGAGGCCAGGAAGATAAATTTTACGTAACGAGCTGTTATTAGTGAGAATGTCCATGAAACCTTATCTCTACTGTGGGGGCGAAAACCCGATTCACGCAACACAGGCTCCCATACCTTCCCATCGTTAGAAATCTCGAATCGAAATGTTTCA
>JBNLFC010000730.1:0-520 GCA_050305335.1 Leptospirales bacterium | reverse complement strand
CTCTTGGTAATCAAAATAAAAAAAAGCTGTAAGATCATCTTGCAGCCTTTTTCATTTTATTTATATAAAATATAATAAATAATTACACAAAAAATAATTAACTTTATATCCAAAAAATGGGTAGGAGAGTTAAGCAAATATCAGGTTACAGCTCAGAAGAAATTAAAGCCCTTTTTAACAAAGAGGATAAATATAAAATTGGCCTTCGTTTATATGCTGTTTACCAGGTTTCTTTGGGGAAACCAAGTCGTCAATTAGAAGAATTGTATAATACAAGTTTTAAACAGATTCTGAACTGGGTCGAACGGTTTGAGAAGGAAGGGGTTGATGGTTTAAAGGACAAGTCTGGTCGAGGGCGAAAATCAGGGCTGTTAACAGAAGAGCTGGCCGAATTAAAAGAAATTGTTTTAGATAAATCGCCCACTGAATTTGGCTACAACTCTGAAACTTGGAGTGGGCCACTAGTTCTCGAAGTGATAAAAACGCAATACAAAATAGAATACAAGATTGCCCAAGTTTA
>JBNLFC010000729.1:0-522 GCA_050305335.1 Leptospirales bacterium | reverse complement strand
ACACTTGAAACCGAATCCGAATGCCAACTGCCTCCTTCCCTTAGATTGTTGGCCATTATTTAGCCTAGCAACATAGTACATCCAAGCATTATTCTTAACAATGAATGTTATAGAAGGAAAAAAGTTGTTGACCTATAAGTGTATATAAGGAACTTACTTTTGTAAACATTGGACAAAATACTTGAATTGATCCTTCAGCGTGTTCGCAGAGTCCAAAACTATTGCTGTCCCATTGCTTGGGTATACGTACCAGACAACATAATGTCAGCTTCATGATTAAAGTTATTTTGTAAAGTTCAAAATAAACAGTTATATTTCAATGGAATTGAGAAACTAAGAGTACAAGTCAAACTTACTTAAAATGTATGGAATCTTTATGAGAAAATTGCCATCTTTCATAAATGCTTTTATTTTCTTACCTATGTACAACGCTACCTTTGACCTTGCTGTACCGGTCAGCTCCTTAACTTGTTTATCGAAGTCATCCTGACTCATGTCCCTGTACATCTCAGAATCCTTGTT
>JBNLFC010000728.1:0-524 GCA_050305335.1 Leptospirales bacterium | reverse complement strand
GCTGTCGCATCGAGGGACTTCCCGGCCATGGGCCGGGCCCCTTCTTCGATTGCTCCATCCCTGGCGGTAGCTTGTCCGACTTTTACCCTTGACCGTATAACCGACGTTGCTCTTCTGACCGTATGCTCTTTGTGGCCTTTTTTGCCTCAGGTTTTCTTTTAAGCATTATCTTCTGTCGTTACCGGAGGCTGCTTTCTACCAACATTTTTCCTCTTCCGTCTGATTCTCTGATTTATCTCACTCTACCAAAAAAGATATTACTACGCATGCTGGTTATCCGGGACGTTGAGTTGAAAATCTTGCTGCGACATTCGAAGCAGGTGAAGACAACTCCATGGGAAAGGTTGCAGATTCTGGCTCTCATCCGCGACTTCCCTGCATGGAAGGATCATCTGAGTATCGTGGCTGCTTCTACAGTTCGGGACTGGCTGAATCAGTTCCCGAAGGAGCTATGGCCACTCCGTACCTGGTTGGGAATTGTGAAGAGTCAGCTGTTGCGTAAGTTGGGAGTCAGAAAAAGGCGG
>JBNLFC010000727.1:0-524 GCA_050305335.1 Leptospirales bacterium | reverse complement strand
GCCATGCATGCAGGACCCGAAGATCTTGCGCGCGCGGCGCTCCCCTTCGGAGCTCCTCGCTTGATCTCTTCACTTGTCAAAGAAAGAAAGAACGGATCGGTCTTTCAAAACTGAAGAGAGAGAGCAACTGAAGAAGCGCGCTTTGACCTGGACATTCACGCTGATCAGGTCAGCGGAACTCCGTAAAAGGAGGTGATCCAACCGCAGGTTCTCCTACGGTTACCTTGTTACGACTTCACCCCAGTCGCTGATTCCACCGTGGAGGGTAGCCAATTTAGCTTCCCCGCTTCGGGTGAAATCAACTCCCATGGTGTGACGGGCGGTGAGTACAAGACCCGGGAACGTATTCACCGTAGCATGGCTGATCTACGATTACTAGTGATTCCAGCTTCATGTAGTCGAGTTGCAGACTACAATCCGAACTGAGAGTAGGTTTATAGATTTGCTCCACCTCGCGGTATTGCGTCTCATTGTCCTACCCATTGTAGCACGTGTGTCGCCCTGGCCGTAAGGGCCATGATGAC
>JBNLFC010000726.1:0-524 GCA_050305335.1 Leptospirales bacterium | reverse complement strand
TGTGGTGTGTGCACGGACCCTGCCCTCAGGTCTTTTGATAACCCAGAGGGGGAGAATTGATCGGGTACTTACCTAGTTGACGTGGTTCTCACATTCGCCGGGTGGCTAACGGTTTGAGACTTGGCACCACGGTGCCGAGTCAGGATCTGAGTAGAGCCTGGTTCACAGTAGGCGGGTGAGAGCCAGCATGGGTAAATGTACCTCTCCATAGGACAAGACAGGGGTTGATGCCCCCCCCCCCCCAATACAAATCCGGGTCTGGTGGTTTCACGTGTCTTTCTCGGGTAGTCCCTATTGAGAGAACCCGGGTGGCTAGGTGCCAGCCCACTCAGGGGGGGGGGGCATGATGGAAACATCCTGACTAGAACTCAGATACAAAGCTTGAGGATGTCGGGTCCCCTCGATGGGGTTTTAGGTAATGCCAGCTGCTGGCCACCCTTTGTGTCTCTTTGTCCCTCACTCTATTTGCTCTGGCGACGTTGACCTGGCTGGCAGATTTTGCATTAGGACCCTGAGCTTTAGTA
>JBNLFC010000725.1:0-525 GCA_050305335.1 Leptospirales bacterium | reverse complement strand
AACAGTTTGCCCACTTGAATCCTTATTCAGCTTTACTTCTCTATTTTCGCATTGTTTTTCTTAGACACCATATACTGCCATCCAAGCTCCACTTTCATCCCAGCTTTGCAAGTCTCCTCTTTGCAATCACCCCATGCTCTGTCATGGTACACCTTGCCTTGCATTTGAGACACTTGTAAGAGCGGGGTAAGATGCTTGAGAGTGTGTGATCCCACCCTTCTGTCCACAGTTGATTTCGGTTACATCCTTGTCTTGTTTTCTGTTTTTGACTTACCATGGCAGGAAGAGGAAAACCACCTGCTATGGATGAGGATGCTGACTGCATGACTCAAGTTGAGCTATGTGCTTTCACGAACAACATTACAGAGGTGATCAACGCAAACCACGCCCGATATGCTGCAATAGTTGAGGGCATAGAGAGGAAGATTTCTGGCGTTGTTGATCAGCTTGAGGCTTTGGAGGTTCATGTACTTCCTGCTATACAGGAACTCGACAACAATGAACAAGACAAGTGTGCAAGACATG
>JBNLFC010000724.1:0-527 GCA_050305335.1 Leptospirales bacterium | reverse complement strand
TTTTGATTGACCGAGACGCAGTCTGTGTATGATATCCCTTAATTCCGGCATGGTTTTTCTCCGACCCACGGATGTGATCCTCCTGTTGATAAGCTGCTAACTTAACAAACAGGGGGGTCACAAAACCTGCCGGAAGGTGGGTCACTATTTTTGCCGACCCCGGGTCACAATATTTGCCGGGGGTGGGTCACTGTCGGTGCCGGGTTACACTCAGGAAGTTTTTAGGAGATATGATCAAATGATCAATGGCGTGAATATCCAGAATCCGGCCTACCTGGATGAGGCGGTCTGTGATGTCTTTGTCCTCATCCGAGGGCTGCAGATCACCGGTGGGGTGGTTGTGGGCCATGATCACATGAGCTGCACCTTTTAATACGGCCACCCTGTACACATTCATGGGTTCCACGAGGGTGGCTGTCAGTGTTCCCAGACTCACCAGTTCAACTTAAAGCAACCGGAAATTGGGTTCCAGGCCGATCATCCAGAAGTGTTCTTTGTCCTGATCGATTTTGTCCTTGCGGATGAGG
>JBNLFC010000723.1:0-528 GCA_050305335.1 Leptospirales bacterium | reverse complement strand
GCGAAAAGGGTGAGCACAATATTTATTTACTAATAATGCACGCACACACCCCGTACGTGTACTAACATCAGTTAAATTGCATTGTAAATAAAGATGTCAGCCAGGAAAAATGCAGTAAATAGTCCTTCTCCGGCATCAAGCAGCGACGACAGCGACTTTGTCTCACCCCCTCCAAAATGCCATCGTGGACAACAAGGTGTAGGCCCTTCCAACCCCCAACCACAAATGGATACTGTGGCACAGGAAACAATACCAGAACCAAAACAGGTATACATGTCATTTTAAACTATTTCATCTGTCCACATATTGGATATCGTTTTCAATACACTTGCATTGTTTAACCAAATGTTGTAAATGTTGTATTCTTTTTTGGTATTGTAACTATGTAAACACATTTGTTACACTTACAATTTTCATCAATTACAATGACGGTTTCTCACTAACTGAGCAAACTGTTTATGTACAACCTAAGAAGGGGGGTCATCCAAATATTGCTTGATGCTCTCCATCACTGTTACACTCATTCAC
>JBNLFC010000722.1:0-529 GCA_050305335.1 Leptospirales bacterium | reverse complement strand
GTTTGGAATGATTAAATATCATTAGAACCAACCGATTGTGGAGGTTTGGAATGATTAAATACTTCCTCCGTTCTTAAATTATTGTTGTCATTGACTTTTTGAGTTATGTACCATTCGTCATATTAAAAAATAAAAAATTATCATATATTTTGTTGACTTTTGCTAGAGTGTTTGGAATCGATGTGAGCTGTTCATTTGTCCAGATCTAATGGTTAAAAACATGGAGGTATCTATTGAGAGGTACTTTAAGTGGTGGACCAGTACCAAATTAGTATGGGTCAGGTATCAAAATTATTAATTTATTAATAATATAATAAAAATCAACGGTCAAGATTAAAGAAAATATTAGGTATCTCTCAGGTACCCCAGAAACACCGTAGCAGAACTCTACAAAAATGATATATTAATGGCTCCCACTAGTTACAATGGTGCAGGAAAAATGTGCACACACCTTGTGCCATGGACAAGCTTTGATCTGAGGAAACTTGAATTCTGTGTAGTTGGGATTCATACACCGGATTTCCTCTCG
>JBNLFC010000721.1:0-531 GCA_050305335.1 Leptospirales bacterium | reverse complement strand
TTTCAGCAACGATAATCTCGCAAAACTCCGCTGAATGAGACTAGTACAGAATCAGGAAAAGCGCACAATACGGAAGTGATAGAGAATTTTGAGACCTTTCCAGAAAGCATAAATACACCCTCATCCGACCAACGGTTCAGGAGTTATGGTCACTGAAAGTTGGGGGAGGTGTCAGTTCTGGACAGATCGAACTGTCTGGATCAATTTGGACCTTAAGCCCACTTCCAAACGAAATCTTGGAAAACCTTGAATACCAAAATCCTAGAGAATTTTGCAACCTTTCTAACGGTGGGTAGAACGCAGAATTCCGATCTCGGATAAGAAAGTTGCGCTCAGTTGAATAGGGGTGATTTACGAGTTTCGTCTTCCCTATTTGATTCTGTTTTCAAATTGTTTCCAAGTTCAACTCAATCATGCATATGCAACATCATGCAACATGTCGGTCCTATCCATTCCTCACTAAAAGAAAGCTTGCCCATTATATAAGTTGTACGTATAGTCGGTGGCAGTCGCACTCATCCCCGTAGTCAG
>JBNLFC010000720.1:0-531 GCA_050305335.1 Leptospirales bacterium | reverse complement strand
CGGGGCGTTGTCTCATAGCAGAAAAGAGTGAGATAGAGGCCGCTTGAGTCCGCGTATATACCCGGTTCACTGAATGTATAGCAGTTATTCAGATCGGTATGAAGGGTATTAAGCATAATTGAAGGAGCCCCCCCCAGGGGAGACCTGCTGGTTGCATTGTTCAGTGTGTCGTTTACCGTATCATAGCCAGCCGCACCGAAGAGTTTCACCTCAGTTGCAGTATCCAGCCCCTCAGGTGTGGATGCAGTCTTGTAGGCGATCCATCCATGGTTGAATTTCCGGTAATTTCCGGGATCTCCCAGCTGGTTCTGGATCAGATAGTGGTGCCAGAAGAGCTTCCACTCCTCACCGGAACGTCCTTCCGGATCATAGACAAGCTTTGAGACTTCATTATGCCATGTCCCCGCGTCATCATCCCAGGGTGGCACATTGTCTCCCAAAATTACATCAACTGCCTCATTAATAGCAGAACCGGAATCGGTAAAGCTCTCTCCGTTGTTTTCAGAATAGGCAATTCGGGTGGACACCGTA
>JBNLFC010000719.1:0-531 GCA_050305335.1 Leptospirales bacterium | reverse complement strand
AGCGCAAGATCGCCGGACATATCCAGCGCCGTCCCGGGCCATTTGAGGTGGGCTGGCACGGCATCCTGCAGCCCATCGTGGATGCCGGCAAGCTGATCGGCAAGCAGCTTTTCACGCCTGACGGCGCCGACGGTATGCTTTATTGGATGGCGCCCATCGTCTCCTTTGTCTGGGTGCTGCCGCTGTTTATCCCCATTCCTTTCGGCCCCGATCTGACGGCCTTCAACATGGACCTGGGCATCGTGCTGATTCTGGCCTTTGCCGGGGTCAACCTGTTGGCCCTGTGCATGGCCGGCTGGGGCTCCAACAACAAGTGGTCCCTGCTGGGCGCGGCCAGGGCCGTGGCCCAATCGGTGGCCTATGAAATTCCCCTGCTGCTGGCCATCCTGGCGGTGGCCTTTGCCAGCGGAAGCCTGAGTCTGGCCACCACCGTGGCGCAGCAGGGCGGCTGGCCCTGGCAGTGGAACGTGGCGATGCAGCCCCTGGCGTTTCTGATCTACTTCATCTGCGCCCTGGCCGAGACCAATCGGG
>JBNLFC010000718.1:0-535 GCA_050305335.1 Leptospirales bacterium | reverse complement strand
GGGCCTGTAGCTCAGTTCGGTTAGAGCGCACGCCTGATAAGCGTGAGGTCGATGGTTCAAATCCATCCAGGCCCACCATTTTTTTGGGCCGTTTTTCGGGGGTGTAGCTCAGCTGGGAGAGCGCCTGCCTTGCACGCAGGAGGTCATCGGTTCGATCCCGTTCACCTCCACCAAAATGATTGCGACAGATTGTTCTTTGAAAATAGAGGGAGTAGAAAAAGTAAAGAAGGGTCAAGTTATTAAGGGCATATGGTGAATGCCTTGGCATCGGAGAGCGATGAAGGACGTGGCAGGCTGCGAAAAGCCCAGGGGAGCTGCGAGTAAGCGTAGATCCTGGGATGTCCGAATGGGGAAACCCGGCCAGGATAATACCTGGTCACCTTTTGGTGAATACATAGCCAACTGGAGCTAACCCGGGGAAGTGAAACATCTCAGTACCCGGAGGAAGAGAAATCAAACGAGATTCCCTGAGTAGCGGCGAGCGAACGGGGAAGAGCCCAAACCGTCCTTGGCACAGAGCCTTCAGCAGGCGGGG
>JBNLFC010000717.1:0-536 GCA_050305335.1 Leptospirales bacterium | reverse complement strand
TGTAAATTTTATCCTCTCTTTTTTTCTCAAAACATGAAGCTTTTCAACTGAGGTTTCACCTCTTTTTCTTTTCAATCCTTGCTCCTCTCTCTCTCTCTTTTTCGAGGATCCATCTTTCACTGGGGAGAGATTCCACTCATTGGAATTTTCTAGGAGAATCACTTGGTAAATAGGATCAAAGTTGGGACAAGGAATGATAAGGGTTTGATATGGAGTTTGTGCAATGCTTGGTGAATTATGCCTTCTTCGATTAGAATAGGGCATTACCAAGCATGAGTGAATGAAGGCTAGAAAACAAAGTTTAATGAAGGAATAATCAACCATGATTTTGCCACAAACTCTAGAGAATTAACATTTGCAAAAACTCAACAAAAGTGTAAGCATGGTAAAGAAAATCTTTTCATTCATATTTGGCTCTGGGTGGTGTATAGGTAAGCTTGAGATTAGGGAAAGGCAACCTGACATGTGAATAACTAAGCAAGCAACATGAACTCAAAGGTGACATGATCAAGGTTATATCACACCATCAACACCTA
>JBNLFC010000716.1:0-538 GCA_050305335.1 Leptospirales bacterium | reverse complement strand
GTATACCGCGGACAATGGCAGTCGCATTGACCTTTTCAGCAAATTCGACAAGGAGTCCGTCAAATGCCACGACCTCCACACCGGGAAAATTTGCTACGCTCTTATTTATCAAATCCAGTCTCTCATCCACGGTAAAAAGGGAACGCTTGGCTGAATTCGTAGCTATAGAGATAATGAACTTATCACATAAGTTGACGGATCGATTTACAATATCCAGGTGTCCGTTTGTAAATGGATCAAATGAACCGGGATAAACAAAAATTTTCACAATCAACTCTCCTGATTTATCCGGCTTAAAATAATTCTGTGCAATTACGTTTACCGGATGGTCATTATCAACTTTTAACCTCCTATTTTTTACGAACATCCCGTGAAGGCAACCCTCTGCCTGATTTCTTAATAAAAAATATTTGGATGAAACAATTCACCTATGAATAGCTGAATTGTTTCTTTTTATTATATAGATTCCCAATATATTGATTCATTAACTGAGTAGTTACAAATTATTTAAGACTTATGTCCCATTCACAACAAAATA
>JBNLFC010000715.1:0-540 GCA_050305335.1 Leptospirales bacterium | reverse complement strand
ACGCAACTTTTCCTTCTCACGCTCGAAGGTTTCCTGCCTGCGCTCAGCACGTTCCTGCCTCTGGTGAAGGTAAGCCGAGTAGTTTCCGCGATACAGCTCATACCCGCCCGCCAGCATTTCCAGGATCACATTGCAGGCTTTGTCCAGAAAATAGCGGTCATGCGAAACGATCACAGCCGCCCCATCCCATTGAGCGAGATAGCTCTCCAGCCATTCGACGGCTGCGATGTCCAGGTGGTTGGTGGGCTCATCGAGAAGGAGTAAATCCGGATCTGAGAGCAACAGGCGGGCGAGAAAGGCTCGCGTACGCTGTCCACCAGATAGATGCTCAACACGCAGGTCGTAATCTTTCCGGTCAAATCCAAGACCAGACAAGACCTGCTTGATGCGTACCGGGTAGCTGTATCCACCCGCTTCTTCGAATTCATGCTGCAATTTACCGTAACGTTCCATGACGTCTTCGGTATTGGCAGGATCAGCCATCAAGCCTTCGAGGAGATGAAGTTCTTCCTGTTTGGACTTGAAATGGCCGAAGATGGA
>JBNLFC010000714.1:0-542 GCA_050305335.1 Leptospirales bacterium | reverse complement strand
AACCGAGATTCCCTGAGTAGTGGCGAGCGAAAGGGGACCAGCCCTTAAGGTTTTAGATTGTTAGTGGAACGCTCTGGAAAGTGCGGCCATAGAGGGTGATAGCCCCGTACACGAAAACGATATAGAGCTGAAATCGAGTAGGTCGGAGCACGTGAAACTTTGACTGAACATGGGGGGACCATCCTCCAAGGCTAAATACTCCTTACTGACCGATAGTGAACCAGTACCGTGAGGGAAAGGCGAAAAGAACCGGGGAGATCGGAGTGAAATAGATCCTGAAACCGTATGCGTACAAGCAGTGGGAGCGGACTTGTTGTGTGACTGCGTACCTTTTGTATAATGGGTCAGCGACTTACATTTTGTGGCAAGCTTAACCGACTAGGGGAGGCGTAGCGAAAGCGAGTCTTAATAGGGCGTTCAGTCGCTGGGATTAGACCCGAAACCGGGCGATCTATCCATGGCCAGGTTGAAGGTTGGGTAATACCAACTGGAGGACCGAACCCACTTATGTTGAAAAATGAGGGGATGAGCTGTGGATCGGA
>JBNLFC010000713.1:0-543 GCA_050305335.1 Leptospirales bacterium | reverse complement strand
GGAGACAGATGGAGGCGCGAGGAGCGGCGGCGCACCGGAGAGCGGTGGTGGCGGCTGGGAGAGTTGGAGGTAGAATAAGACTCGGTTGGGCCGAACTGCCTGGCGACATGGGCCGGTTCCAGAGAGAAGTGGCGCGGGCCACAAGAAGGAATGGGCTACAAAAGCCATTTTCAGATTTAAATCAAGGATTTGTGTTCAAAAATCAAGGATTCAAATACTTTTAAACCAAATTTGAACTGGAACCAAATTGGGATATATTAAATAAACTTTTTTTTGAAGATTTTTCAAATCTAAACCTTTTGGAAATTGATTTAAATAATTCAAATTTAAATCAAAACCTTAAATGAAAGACTTTTAAAATGATTAACCAAAACAAGATTTGGAAATTTGAAACAAAATTTAAACCTTTTCAAAAAGCAAAATTGACCTAGGGCTCAGAAATAAAAATATGCATGCCATGAAATGCAACCTATCAAATTATTAGAAAACTTCCTATCGCTATTTAGGTGATATGGGTTACCTTGGCAAGTTTTAAATTTTCTA
>JBNLFC010000712.1:0-544 GCA_050305335.1 Leptospirales bacterium | reverse complement strand
GTCAGACTCGGCTTAATGGGTCGGATTCGGCTTCGCTACGCTGTGCGCGCCCGTGAACCGCTGGGCCGCGGAGCTGGCCGGCTGGGCCGTGCCAAAGATTCGGCCCAAAAGCCGAATTCAAATAAGAAAACATTTTCCTTTTTCAAAACTATTTTATAAATTACAAATCAATATGAATTCAAATTAAATTTGAACTTCAACGACTTCTACTCGCACAATAAAATACAAGAGCACTTCATCACACCAAGAAAAATATGCAACGGCATGAATGTTACAAATAATTATTTATTTAAATGCGGTGAATTTTAATTCATTTTTAATTGTTTTAAATTCTAGAAATTGTTTCAAATTTCCAAATTTCGTACAAATTTGTAGGAGTGTCTGAAAATTACAAAATAAATTTTGTTGGACTCCTCTTGAACCACTCTACACAGTGGGCTTGACCAAACTCACTTTTGAACTGTATTTTAAGGCATAAAAGTTCAAGAGCCCCAATACAAAAATAATTATTTATAAATATTCCTACTTTATAATGTCCTAAATA
>JBNLFC010000711.1:0-551 GCA_050305335.1 Leptospirales bacterium | reverse complement strand
ATGAGCCGGAGGAAAAACGTCAGGCCGAGTAGCTTAGAAATAGAGCACCAGACGATTTTTTTAGCACCAGCCGCCCGGCGCAGGGCAGCTCTGAGCGCTCCGCGTGTCCCCACGGCTCCGGACCGAATGAAGATTGTCGAGCCGATGCAGAAGACTTAGTCGATCCGGGCCGGTGTAAGGCAACACCGATCCGATCGAAGTGGAACAGAGCGCAGGGGGGGGCGGCCGACAGCTATCGAATCAATCCCTATCCAATCTGCGGCGGGCCGGCTGTAGCAGGTCGGAAGGTGGCGGTGGCGCGTCTCACAACCAGAGGAGCCACCGACGGCGACCGAGTCCCACCTAGGTGTGGTGATCAAGAAGAGACGTCGGTCGAAGCATGAACGAGCGACGATGAAGATCGAAGACAAAATCGATCAGAACAAAGGAGATCGTAGGGTTAACCACACAGTGCACCGTATAGAAAAAACCCTATATTTTGACTCGATACCATGTTATAAATAACATTTGTATTCATCTGAGAGTTAATGACTCACGTATATACATGTACA
>JBNLFC010000710.1:0-551 GCA_050305335.1 Leptospirales bacterium | reverse complement strand
CGCGGATAAATTGTACTGTACTTAAATCAGGATCCAGATAGAATGGAAGAATGCCAGTCCATCAATCATTTCATCTAAAACCGGAAGATCTGAGTAAAGTCGAGACAGAAGTCAGGCGCCGCAATATTCCAAAATGGAAACACAACCGATTTATGATTCTATTGCTTCTGCACCAGGGGAACAGTTACAAACAGATTGAAAATCACCTGAAAATCGTTTCTCATACCATTAAAAAATGGAAGGATCGTTACATGGCAGAGGGACTGGAAGGCCTGATCGATCGGCCACGTCCGGGTGCAAAAAGAGTGCCCGCCTCTATAGAGGCAAAAGTTCTTACAAAAGTCCAAGGGCTACCGCCAAAAGGTTACAGCCACTGGAGCGCCGTATTGATAGCGAAACAGACTGGAATTCCAGAACGGACAGTAAACACCATACTGAAACGTAACAATCTGAGGCCACACCTTCATAGATACTTTATGGCTTCCAACGATCCTGATTTCGAAGAAAAAGCTACCGATATTATTGGGCTATATCTGAATCCCCCGGAAAAT
>JBNLFC010000709.1:0-552 GCA_050305335.1 Leptospirales bacterium | reverse complement strand
TTTTTGTGCCAGGTGGCGGCAGGACGTACAGGGCTAATCCAGCTTGAAAAGATCGGAAGGAGAGATCTCCAGAGTCTTGCAGATGGCAAAAAGAGAACGCAGGCGGGGGGCGGCTTTCCCGGTTTCAATGTCCTGGTAGGAACGGACGGAGAGGAACCCTTCGCGTTTACCTTCCACCAAACCTTCTTCCTTTCCCTCTTTATGCACTTCCTGCTTTGCTACACGTACCGCTTCTTCCCGGATCTTTTTCTCCTCGTCCTTGATCCTTGCAATCAACTCATATTGAGGCACCCATTTGGTACTCTGCGCCAGTTGATCCATGAGCCCCATGTCCTCAAAGCTCAAGAAAGTGCGGGGGGAAATGATGAGATGGTCAATGGCCTGAATGTTCAAAATCCGGCCCACCTGGATCAGGCGGTCGGTTACGTCTTTGTCATCGTCGGAAGGATGCACTTCGCCCGTGGGGTGATTGTGGACCAGGATTACAAAGACTGCGCCTTTCATGACCGCCACTCTGTATACATTCATGGGTTCTACAGTAGTGGCAGTGAC
>JBNLFC010000708.1:0-552 GCA_050305335.1 Leptospirales bacterium | reverse complement strand
AATCTTCCTCTCTCTTTTTATTTGCAGCGCTTGCTGGATGATTCTCTACTTGAATACAAGTTGAGTTTTATCAAGGCACGGAAGTGGAAGAAAGAGTACCAGGCCGAGGGGCAGGATCTTCGTCGGGTTAATTTTTATCCTGATGAGAGGGACTGGGCTCGTCTTTCGAGTATTTCGAATGCCACGGGTTTTTCCCGTTGTTATATTTTTGTTTTTCTGATGCTTGTTGATATGGGTGTGATCTCTCTGGAAAATGGTGGAACTAATCCCTATTTTGGGAATAGAGCATGGAATCCATTGACCTTTTACTCGATCTTACTCGACTCAAGAGAGAGAAAACTAACAAGGATACTCCAAACATAGACCACAACCACCTCTTGAAGGGAAACCTGTAGCTGATTTAGTGTAAAAAGCAACAAAAGCGTTCAATTTGGCGCAAGTAGGATTTCATGAAATTACATACGGGTATTCCTTTGTTTGCTCAACAGCGTGATTCGTTAATCAGAATTTTTTAAAAACATTTCCTGATTCTTTGAAAGCATTATCGCTCCA
>JBNLFC010000707.1:0-553 GCA_050305335.1 Leptospirales bacterium | reverse complement strand
AATTCTGGGATCTGCCGTATAAACACCGTCAACATCGGTAAAGATCTCACAGAACTCACTATTAAGAACAGCAGCAACCGCAACAGCAGATGTATCCGACCCGCCGCGGCCCAGGGTTGTGATGTTCTCATCAGTATCGACACCCTGAAATCCGGCAACAATAACAACCTTGTTGGCATCAAGGGAGGCCCTGATCCTTTCAGTTGAAATGCTCTCAATTTTTGCATTGGAGAAGTTCCCGTCTGTCCTGACCTTCACCTGGGCACCGGTAAATGAGATAGCATCTATTCCAATCTCATGGAGAGCCATGGCAAGAAGTGAAATTGAAACCTGTTCACCGGTGGAAAGGAGCATATCCATTTCTCTTCTGCTCGGCTCACGGGTTATTTCACCTGCAAGCCTTACCAGCTCATCGGTTGTCTTACCCATGGCTGAGACAATAACAACAACATTAAATTTCCTGGCCACATAGGATTTAATTCTGCCGGCAACTGCTTTAATCCTCTCAGGGGAACCAACCGATGTCCCTCCATATTTCTGTACAATCATCTTT
>JBNLFC010000706.1:0-556 GCA_050305335.1 Leptospirales bacterium | reverse complement strand
GCATACACACTGTAAAACAAAACCTGGAAAACACTGTTAAAAGCAACCAAACCGGCCGCGTACTCCGTATCCCCTTTAGCCAACTCATTCCACACAATCACCATCGCAATACACCGCGCTAACCCAATCATAATCAGGCCAACCATGTATTCAGGATAGTTATGCAAAAAGAGAACCGCCAATACAAACATGAGGATAGGACCAATAATCCAATTTTGCACCAACGACAATCCCAACACCTTTGTATTGCGAAAAACCTTTCCCAACTCCTCATATTTCACTTTAGCAAAGGGGGGATACATCATCAAAATAAGACCAATGGCGATGGGAATATTTGTCGCTCCCACTTGAAATTTATTGATGAACGCTTCCACACCTACAAAAAAGTAACCAATAGCAACACCAATCGCCATTGCAGTAAAGATCCACACTGTTAGATAGCGATCAAGCCATGACAATTTTCTCGGCTTTTCATGAATAGATTGAGTAGACATATAGAGACCTCCCAATAGTTCCTTTTATCCAATAACAAAGTTGAACAAGTAGCCAGTAAAAA
>JBNLFC010000705.1:0-557 GCA_050305335.1 Leptospirales bacterium | reverse complement strand
GTAGTTGCAACTAATCTCAAGCAATAGGAGTATGTATAATCTAACCATGTCATGTGGGAGTTTTTATTCGACTCTAACACTTTTTTTTAAAATACTAACTAAACTAGAAGTAGACTTAAGCTAGGATACATGCAGGAGGTGATGACAACCGACGAACTAACTTGCAAGACATAACTGAAAAAATTGGGAATGAAACGGGATGAGAGAGATTGCCCATACCTAGTCAGCCATCCCCTCCCCCAAGCTTAAATCTTTGCAAGATTTCAGCATCAGAGGGTTAATCCTAAAGTGACCGAAGAGGTCGTGCATCATGCTGGTCTGTGAGTCGATGGAGGCTTGCATCTCTGTTTGCACATGTGCAAAGTCATCCATCTGTTGCTCGAGTCGTCCGATCCCTTCCACCGCGCGCTCAACCTGGTCAACCCCATAACTGACGTACCGCTCCAAAGGAGCGTACCAGTCAGGGTACCTAGCAGAGGCGGAGGTTCTGGCTCAGAGGCTAGGCTCGAGGTAACTGTGAGAGGGGTAGTAACTACTACTCTCATGGTGACCCGAGT
>JBNLFC010000704.1:0-558 GCA_050305335.1 Leptospirales bacterium | reverse complement strand
GGGTTAGTCGATAAATACTTGGGAACTCATGACTTGGCTACATCACAAATGTACTCAACTTATCATGAGGGTTAGTAAGACGTAAATTTTGGTTCGAAAATGAAGTCTTTGAGTGCCCCTTAGAAACATGCCGTGAAATATTAACTTGAGGAAAAGAGCGAGTGCGATCATTAGAAAAATGACGAGAATCTCTCAAGGGAACAACATGAGAAGAACTAATAGAAGCATCACAAGGACAATGTCATGGACCAACAAAAGAACTCTATAAGTAGTCCATGAACTCATCCTTACCCACAAGAAAAAGGAGTCAAGGGATCCATCAATAAGGTGAAATCTCATATTGGGCTCATGAGTGTTCATGCTATGAGAAAAGCTATGACCACCAAATGAGTCAACCACTGAAAAAAGCCACAAACCAAATTCCCATAAGAATCAAACACACGAAAAGCATGAGAGTGGGGTTGGACAACCATTTAGCGACTCCAGTCATGTGTTGAGATCAACTGGAGTCCATCAATCACATGTTCTCCAAACCTCTGTCCATCAACTGCATAGGAC
>JBNLFC010000703.1:0-560 GCA_050305335.1 Leptospirales bacterium | reverse complement strand
TTATAGGTATTCTCTCTCTCCTGCTCGGCGTGAGCCGTTCTTGAGGTCGGCATTTCCATAGCAAGGTGTCATTCTTGATCAAGCAGTGATCGCTTCCACAAATATGTTTTATTCTCAATCATCTGCTCAAAACTCTGTAATCAAATTCGAAACTCCAATTGTAATAAAGTTTAACTTTCAGAGCATTTCATATGTTTAAATCTTGTATGTGATGTATTATGCATCATTACTTCAGTGATGGCAACCCCGTAATGATCCTGGTTAGGACTGACCATCCTTACTTAAGGGTGAGACGTCACAGCTGGTATCAGAGCATTATGGGTATAATACATCGTGTATGATCCTATTTTTGAAAATTGTGATAAGGATACGCTTAGATGCCCATATAAGAACTATAGTAGTCTTGACAGGTGGCAAGCTAACAGGGATTTACTTTCTGTATTTACTTTCTGCAATTTACTTTTTTGTAACGACGCACCTATGCCAAGGTAAGAAGGTAAGTATCCTCATGCTGGGTGATGTGGATTCCGGCCCCGTTGCCTCAAGGCAATGTTGGCTTC
>JBNLFC010000702.1:0-561 GCA_050305335.1 Leptospirales bacterium | reverse complement strand
TGATTAGCAAATGATTACAGGTTTTCTAGCCTTTAATAGGAAAATTGATCTTTGATAATTGAATAGTAGAGTAGTACAAAATCCTTTAGACCCGTTTTTCGTAAGGTACACCGGTCTGAGTCTGGACCACCGTATCATAAAATACGAAAAACCCCCAGGTTTAAAGGTTACAGTAGTTGAGATCTTAATAGTTTAATCAAGTTTGTGGATAAGCTACTAAGGGCTAACGGCGGATGCCTTGGCATCGGAAGGCGATGAAGGACGTGGCAAGCTGCGAAAAGCCACGGGGAGCTGCAAACGAGCTTCGATCCGTGGATGTCCGAATGGGGAAACCCGCACCGAGTCATGTTGGTGCAGCGCAAGGCTGAATACATAGGCCTCGTGCAGTGAACGAGGGGAAGTGAAACATCTCAGTACCCGCAGGAAAAGAAATCAACCGAGATTCCGCTAGTAGTGGCGAGCGAACGCGGACCAGCCCAAACCGACCCTTTCGGGGGTCGGGGTTGTAGGGGCCTCAAAGGTGTACAATAATTTTAGAAGAACGGTTTGGAAAATCCGGCC
>JBNLFC010000701.1:0-561 GCA_050305335.1 Leptospirales bacterium | reverse complement strand
GAGGTGATTGGTGCAGACAAGATCTTGAGCCAGTAGCTCGTCTAAAACCAATACATCTGAAGCAAGCATGGCCTGATGTAATTGTTCTTCAGCATCAGTGATTTGAATTTCTAAGTCTTTATTGTTCCAGGAATGTTCTCCGCATTCAGAAAAGTCGGAATCAGAAGCAGAGATGAAAATAACACAGAAAACGGAGACTGGCCTCCTATGAGAAATAAAACCCTGTTTTGGGAAGTAAAGGAGCATTATTGAGTCCTAAATGACTTTTAAATTTCCGTCCCTTCTTTTTGAACCATATTAAATCTGGGATACATATTATTAGCGATTTCCTCTTTATTTATACCAAAATAGCCAGCGCCACACGTCGTATAAGGTCTAAGGTTTTACGCTGATCGGCCAGGAAGCGGGGTTTCCCCGCTTTCCTCCCACACTACCGGCTCACTTCATGCTATTCGCTCTGCTCTGGTGGACATGCGCTTGTTTAAAAGCAACGGATGTTGGTCTGATAATTTTTGTCTGCGAGAAAAAGATTTAATATATAATCCGAACGCTATGCCCACA
>JBNLFC010000699.1:0-564 GCA_050305335.1 Leptospirales bacterium | reverse complement strand
GACGCGAATCTTACTGTATCAAAAAATGAAAAAGAAAAAAACTACGCGATCGATTCAGCTACTACAAATAGATGGTGAAGATTTAAAATAATGATGAGTTAATTTTTTTAAAATATATATAAGTGAGATCTAGTTTTGTTCATCTCATTGCGTAGAACACAATGATGAAAATGGAATTTTAAATTGATACCATATGAGTGAGATAAATTATTTTAATTTTTTTACCATGAATGATGATGTGACAACTGATGATAGATATGTGCTCATGTATCATATTTACATGTTCAAAAAATACATTAAATAATTTTTAATGAATCATCTCTATATAGTTAGAGAGGATTCGAGTCGGAATACTTAGCCACAATAATTAATCTTTTCATAGACTCAAAACATGTGACTCATTATTTCATCAAATAAAAGTATTCAATATTAATGTCTACTATGCTAGACGAAATTCAACGAACAAGCAAAGCGACCAATGATGTCTTCTCTTGTATACAATTAGTATGTGTACGCTACCCAGAAGAAGATATGGTCGGTCATGAACTAATAATTAAACATGTT
>JBNLFC010000698.1:0-569 GCA_050305335.1 Leptospirales bacterium | reverse complement strand
AGGAGGGAGGGAGGGGCGCCATGGGGGTGGGCTGCTCGGGGTGCTAGGGCTGCTCAGCCCGTGGCTCCTCTGTTCGGTCTCCATGTTGTTGTACGTGAGAAGAAAGGAGGAAGGAGAAGAGAAGAGAGAGAAAAGAAAAGAAGGGAAGGAAAAAAAAGAAACAGAAGAAAAAAGAGAAAAATTTCCAAACTTGGAAATTTCTGAAAAAATAAAAGATAACTTGCGAAGTTGGTCAAAAATTATTTTTGTAAAAGAAAGATATATGCCTAATTATAAATAAATAAATAAATAGGGGCTTATCTTTAATTAAATTAAAACAAATAGACTAAGATGTAAAATATAGAAAATTCATGGAATGAAAAGAATTATTATTTTTGTACCGAAGACTCGGTCAAAAATAATTAAATAAAGAGTCAGAAACTATTTTAAAAAAAAGTTTCAGAAAAGATTTTAGAATTATTTTTGTTGAAGAAAAGATTGCGTTTAAAAGGAATTGCATAAAAAAAGACAGGGGTAAAGTTACGGTGCGACTAGGCCGGCGCATTGAGAAAAATGGGTCGCGGCAATGG
>JBNLFC010000697.1:0-571 GCA_050305335.1 Leptospirales bacterium | reverse complement strand
TGCATTGGAGCTGAACCGTTCGATAAAGGACTGCAGTTCCTTTTTTTTATCTTCTATTTTTTTGTTTTCATTACGTCTTTGTTCCAGGGCGATTTCGGACATCTGTACCCAGAAATCATAGTTGCCGGTAAAGACTTCGATTTTCCCGAAATCAATATCAGCTATATGTGTGCATACCCTGTTGAGGAAATGCCTGTCGTGGCTGACAACGATGACGGTGTTATTGAAGTAGTAAAGAAAGTCCTCCAGCCAGCTGACCGATTCAATGTCCAGGTGGTTGGTGGGCTCATCCAGGAGAAGAATATCGGGATTCCCGAAAAGAGCCTGGGCGAGAAGGACCTTCACCTTCTCCCCGCCCTCAAGTTCCTTCATCTTTTTCTCATGGAGCTCTGTGCCGATGCCGAGACCTGACAGGAGCTTCGCGGCATCGCTCTCTGCTTCGTAGCCATTCAGCTCATCGACCTCTTCCTCCAGTTCCGATATCCGGATACCGTCGGCATCGAGAAATTCCTCCTTCGCATAGATCACTTCCCGCTCCTTGAGAACGTCATAGAGCCTCTTGTGTCCCATT
>JBNLFC010000696.1:0-572 GCA_050305335.1 Leptospirales bacterium | reverse complement strand
TGGGGATGACGTCAAGTCCTCATGGCCTTTATGACCAGGGCTACACACGTACTACAATGGCATGTACAAAGGGCAGCCACTTGGCGACAAGGAGCGAATCCCGTAAAACATGTCTCAGTCCGGATTGGAGTCTGCAACTCGACTCCATGAAGTTGGAATCGCTAGTAATCGTGGATCAGCATGCCACGGTGAATACGTTCCCGGGCCTTGTACACACCGCCCGTCACACCACGGAAGTTGGTTGTACCAGAAGTAGTTGAGCTAACCTTTCGAAGCAGGCTACCAAGGTATGGCTGGTAACTGGGGTGAAGTCGTAACAAGGTAGCCCTAGGGGAACCTGGGGCTGGATCACCTCCTTTTTAAGGAAGATGCAGTGATTGTTACCGAGAGTTATCCATAAAGGGTAAACGTGAGTACACAAGATCTGCCATTCTGGGGATTAACCCCGTTTGCAGTTGTTATTCAGTTTTGAGGGATCGTTGTTGATCTTAGATATAGTGGAAAGAACACTTTAAACCAGCTGTCTCCCCCACTTCGTTTACAACCTGCTACTTTGGTTCTAGACGAGGAGT
>JBNLFC010000695.1:0-573 GCA_050305335.1 Leptospirales bacterium | reverse complement strand
AGTTAGGTCGTTCCAAATTTCCAAACATAACCTTATTTTTTATCAATAAAACTATATTCTGGAACCAGTATATGTATCAAATCTAACTATGTAGACAAGATCTACTAAGAATTATTTAAACTAATTTTTTTAAAAAAAATTATTTAAACTAGTTCTCTTATCATGTAAGATATTCACATCAACATCACGTGAGCATCTGTCTAATATCATCTACAATATCATTTCACATAATAACAAAGCTTTAAAATGATTTATCTCACTCATATGATATTCATTTAAAATTCCGTTTTCACCATTGTGTTCTATGCAACAAGATGAACAAAACTATGTCATACTTGCATATGTTTTAAATAATTTTTAAATAAACTTATTTTGCTCTATAAATAAGATAGTTTCAAAGATGTAAAATTCAAAAATGTTTTTCAGTTTTTTAAGCCCTCAAGTAGAAATTTGTTCAATTAACATTTCAAAAAAAATCAGATAAAATTAAAAACATATTTAGATAGTCAAATTGCAAAAAAAAACTTTCAAAAGTTAAAAATGTTTTGTGAAATAATATATATGGTCATCTTG
>JBNLFC010000694.1:0-574 GCA_050305335.1 Leptospirales bacterium | reverse complement strand
GGTCGGATATGTCCGACCAAGCCTGTCTGCCATGATACTGGAACCCGACTCAGGCTCAGATATGTATGATGCATCGGATATATCTGACCTGGAACTCAATGAAAATATCCGACCTGGTCGGATATATCCGATGCAACAATGATGAAGGCAAAAGAAAGGATTTGGGAATTTTGAGCACTCCAACATTTTTATTGACGGTTCTGTTGTGTCCCTCTTGATAGTATGGCATGTCTATGACTAAAAAATAAATATAAATAGCTTCTTATCATGGACACACCATTTCCTTTTCTTTTTCTTTTTTTCATTGACCCATAACTCATTTTTCAATGTCATGCTTTCAACACTTATTCAAAAGTAATTAGCTCTTTAATTTACTTGTCATCACTCATCCAAAACCCACACGGAGGTTTAGATGCACTTTCATGTCTCCACGGTTTCCAATGAATTGCTCCTTTTTGCCTTTTTGTGGTGGATATGTGTGGTTTGCCCTCTATTTGACGATTATAATTTGTTGATCTAGTGGCCCTTGTGCCCAATTGATCACTTTGGCTAGAAGAACTAATGTGTTTTGTGT
>JBNLFC010000693.1:0-574 GCA_050305335.1 Leptospirales bacterium | reverse complement strand
CGCTCGTGAGTTGCGGGCGCATGATCTCGGGCCGGTGTTCATAGTCGGCGACGTCGTCGGCCAGGCAGGAGATGCGAAAGATCAGGTTGCGCAGTTCGCGGATGTTGCCGGGATATTCGTATTTGAGCAGAAAGGTGCGCAAGCGCCGGCTGAAACGGATGGGTTGCCGATTGAGTTTCTCAGCCGCCTCGTCACTGAAGAAATCGATCAGCAACGGAATTTCGTCGGACCGCTCCCGCAATGGCGGCAAGGTCACATGGATGACCCCCAGCCGGTAGTAGAGGTCTTCGCGAAACAGCCCTTCCCGGCTCATCTGCAGCAGATCCTTGTTGGTGGCGGCGACGATGCGGGTGTCCACGTCGATCACCTGGTCGGAGCCCACACGCTGTATCTCCTGCGACTGCAGCACACGAAGCAGTTTGACCTGACCCTGCAGCGGCAGTTCGCCGATCTCGTCGAGAAAGATGGTGCCGTTGTTGGCCGTCTCGAATTTTCCGCTGCGGTCGCTGGAAGCGCCGGTGAAGGCACCACGTTTGTGGCCGAAGAGTTCGGACTCGATCAGGTTGTCGGGAAT
>JBNLFC010000692.1:0-575 GCA_050305335.1 Leptospirales bacterium | reverse complement strand
CAAGCTAGTTCTGTTAATCTTCTAAATTCATAGCCTATCCAGTAAAAATATAAAACTTAGTAGTAGCACTTGAATCAAATGTTTTAATTTCATATATCGTTCAAATTATTTGTATTTATAAATCGTGTGTGTCATCACATGTAGAAACCATCATCGTTGGAGGTTTTCCGCCAGAGAAGAAGGCTCTTCCAGAGGAGCTTGGGGGACAACAATCACCAAGTCACGTTGAGACTAACTCTCCTTTCTTTGAACAAGGCAAGCACCAATTGTATAACCTTCCTTAGGATGTTTTCATTCACACTTTCTTTTTGCAAATGGTTGCGCATTTAAGCATAGGAGTTCTTTGGAAACTTAGATGCATTAGGGTTACCCTTACCCTTATACCTTGTTTACCCCCATAATGGATTAGAATGATAGAATAGCTATGATTAGAAATATAGGTCACTGGTAGAAGCCGAGTGGTTGATAGCCACTCGCGATGGGCCCATTCTCACGATGGTGGTTCTATGTGGATTATGTTAGTGACAGGTTCTTGTTGGATCTATCTGTGATTGGGCGGGGCAACTAGGGGAAAG
>JBNLFC010000691.1:0-574 GCA_050305335.1 Leptospirales bacterium | reverse complement strand
CCCCTATCCACAAGTCATCCGAAGACTTTTCAACGCCTACCGGTTCGGTCCTCCACCGGCTCTTACACCGGCTTCAACCTGCTCATGGATAGATCACTTAGTTTCGGGTCTGCAGCCAGTGACTAATTCGCCCTATTAAGACTCGCTTTCGCTACGGCTTCGGGTTTCCTTAACCTTGCCACTGACCACAACTCGCAGGCTCATTATGCAAAAGGCAGTCCATCACACTATAATTAACGTGCTCTGAATGATTGTAAGCCATAGGTTTCAGGTTCTATTTCACTCCGCTCACCGCGGTTCTTTTCACCTTTCCCTCACGGTACTGGTTCACTATCGGTCTGGTAGTAGTATTTAGGGTTGGAGGGTGGTCCCCCCATATTCAGTCAAGATAACACGTGTCCCGACCTACTCTGGATCCTGCTAGTCTTCTTCAAATTTCGATTACGAGGCTATCACGCTCTGTGGCCAAGCTTTCCAACTTGCTCGTCTATCATCCGAAGTACCGTATACAGTCCACAACCCCAGATGCAAGCATCTGGTTTGCCCTACTCCAGTTTCGCTCGCCGCTACTTTC
>JBNLFC010000690.1:0-577 GCA_050305335.1 Leptospirales bacterium | reverse complement strand
AGCGCTATCGATAATTTGATGAAAGGTGCTGCAGGTCAGGCCGTACAGAATCTCAATCTTATGATGGGACTCCCCGAAACAACAGGATTGATATTCTCTTGAGGTCCCGTTTCTGACCGTGAATATTGTAAAGATGAATGTAGAGTAAAGAGTGAAAATAAACCACTTAATACTCTACACAATCTTCATGATGAATCCTCTCTTAAACCATGAACAAACACGGAGAACGGACAATATCTTTTTGTTGACATCTGCAATACAGATCTTTTGCTGGTATTAGTTCCGCAGGTCGGATTAAAAACGGGATGTGGCGCAGTGGTAGCGCACTCGTCTGGGGGGCGAGTGGTCGCTGGTTCAAATCCAGTCATCCCGAATAGTATAAAGTAAAGTAGCTGATTGAACCGGATTACGGCAGAGCCAGATCCGGTTTTTTTATAGGTGCAATTTGAACGCTCTTTTCGACAGAGAGGTTCTCCAGAAATCTATCGCCCTTTCTGGTCTTATAACGAATCTTAGAGTTCATCATCTTTTTCAAGGCTGGGATAACTGCATGAGCGGCCCTGTAACCTTCATCAAT
>JBNLFC010000689.1:0-579 GCA_050305335.1 Leptospirales bacterium | reverse complement strand
GGAAGCAATCCATACTAGTACTCATGATGACAGCAGCAGTACAGCTAACGAGACCGAAATGAGACAAGCAAGGACTCATACCTGGGCACCCGGTATCTCCCCATCAGGGTTAATCCCAAAATGACCGAAGAGGTCATGCATCATGCTGGTCTATGAGTCGATGGATGCTTGCATTTCCATTTCCATGATTGCAAAGTCATCCATCCGTCGCTTGAGTCATCCGATCCCCTCCGTAGAGTTTTCCCCAACCAATAGTTTGGAGAATGAGGGGAATCTCTTCATCCATTCCAACCCTCTCGAGCAAGTTCACATCATATACACGAGTGTGACCAAACTCTTGCTGGTGGAGAGACTCGTACTTCTTCATCTCCTTAGTGCTACGGATGGAAATGTCATCACCGTCCGTGGCCATAGGAACGTCATCGTGTGCAAGATAATGGCTCAACCCCACGGTCCCGTGTGGCGATGGCACGGAGGATGAAGACTGTGATGAGTCCTGTGATCCATTGTCACCGGAGCGTGAACCAGAGCCTCGGCTGCACGGACCAGACGAGAGCGCTCGCTTCACTCCACTCAACA
>JBNLFC010000688.1:0-578 GCA_050305335.1 Leptospirales bacterium | reverse complement strand
CTCGGGGAGTCAGCAAACAAACTTTGATCCGAGGATTTCCGAATGGGGAAACCCAGCCTGTATAAGCAGGTTATCTTGCACTGAATACATAGGTGTAAGAGGCGAACCCGGGGAACTGAAACATCTAAGTACCCGGAGGAAAAGAAATCAACCGAGATTCCCTTAGTAGCGGCGAGCGAACGGGGATTAGCCCTTAAGCTGTTGATGTTGTTAGTGGAACAATCTGGAAAGTTTGGCGATACAGGGTGATAGCCCCGTACACGAAAACTATTCAAAGTGAAATCGAGTAGGGCGGGACACGTGGTATCCTGTCTGAACATGGGGGGACCATCCTCCAAGGCTAAATACTCCTTACCGACCGATAGTGAACCAGTACCGTGAGGGAAAGGCGAAAAGAACCCTTTTTAAGGGAGTGAAATAGAACCTGAAACCGTATGCGTACAAGCAGTGGGAGCCCTTCGGGGTGACTGCGTACCTTTTGTATAATGGGTCAGCGACTTAATCTCAGTGGCAAGCTTAACCGACTAGGGGAGGCGTAGCGAAAGCGAGTCTTAATAGGGCGTTCAGTCGCTGGGAGT
>JBNLFC010000687.1:0-587 GCA_050305335.1 Leptospirales bacterium | reverse complement strand
AGAGGTTAGTCTTCGATTTTACTAACAAATGTTTATTCACGATGAAGCCGGGCCGGAAATCTGTATTTCATCTTTCGAGACTCATTCTTGCTCAGATAGACATTATGGTATTGTACATTTTTTTGAGATTTTGAAGAATATCAAGTTTTGGCTCAAAAACCTAAGTCGTTAGCCTTTGATTTATTGAAAAACGTCTGTTCATAATGAAAATAGGACGGAAATTCATATTTCATCCATGTGAGGCCGATATTCTTGATCGGTTACACATTACAGTGTTATACACATTTTTTTGAGATTTTGAAGAACATCAAGTTTCGGCTCAATACCTAAAGACAAAGGAGTTAGCCTTCAGTTTTACTGAAAAACGTCTATTCGTGACAAAAACTGGTGAGAAATTCAAATTTCATACCCATGGGACCCATATTATTGCTCAATTATACATTATAGTGTTGCACACAATTTTTTTGAGATTTTGAAAAATATCGAGTTTCGGTTTAAAACCCAAATAGGTTACCCATCGATTTTACTGAAAATGCCTTTTCACAGTGAAACACATGTAGAAAATTCATATTTCATCTCTGTGGTGC
>JBNLFC010000686.1:0-595 GCA_050305335.1 Leptospirales bacterium | reverse complement strand
ATCCTGGATGACCATATCGATTCGCTCGAATTCGGTATCGTAAATTTCGATGGCCTCGCGGCCCCATGAGGCGGCCAACACCGTGTAGCCAAGCTGCTCGAGCATGGGCTTGTTGACTTTCAGGATGACCGGCTCGTCGTCTACCAGGAGGATGGTCTCGCTTCCCATGGCAAGGACGCCATTGATCGCCGACCGCTTTTTGACCTCCTTTTCAGAGGCCGGAAGATAGATGTAGAAGGTGGTCCCTTCCCCCACCTTGCTGATAAAGTCGATGGCCCCGCCATGGTTTTTGATGATCCCATAGGCGGAGGCCAAGCCCAGACCGGTGCCGCGGCCGATCTCTTTGGTGGTAAAAAAAGGCTCGAAGATCTTTTGCTGGGTGGCCTCATCGATGCCGACGCCAGTATCGGCCACAGAGATCTGCACATAGCGTCCCGGCTTGATCTCGAATTGCCGGGCAAATTCTTCATCGAGATCAACGTTTTTGGATTCCAGATAGATCTGCCCGCCATCCGGCATTGCCTGCCAGGCGTTGATATACATATTCAACAGCACCTGTTCGATCTGGTTCTGGTCAGCCATTACGGTCCACAGG
>JBNLFC010000685.1:0-600 GCA_050305335.1 Leptospirales bacterium | reverse complement strand
GCTCCGCTTAAACTTCTAGTTCCGGCTCCACGTGATCTAGCATAGATGAGCGTATGTGAGCCAAGAGCTAAATGGTTCAATGCATGGGGTGCAATGAAATATGATGCATGAAACAGGAGCAACTTAAGAATATTACCCATACCAACTATTTTACTAATTTACCTATTGCCTCTCTATTAATTTAGCAAATTATTTAAGCACTAAGAAATTAATAACATGATATAGGTAAGGATAACATGATTCTATGATTTTATACAGGTTCTATATAGTGCAAGGAAGCTTCCTACCAAGAATTAATATTTTTGTAAGCATATTTTATTTACTACAATTTATTTATTACAAGAACAGAAATTAAATCCTAGAACTTATTCTGAGCAGGAGAGAAATGTAATTAATTTTGCATAAACTAACTATCATGGTGTGCACATGTATGAAAAAAATTCAATGTGTAAAATTGCATATATTCTTGTGAATAAATACTTTATTGTTTGAATTATTATGATTTTATATGATGCAACAATGCACAAAACTATATTTGGTTAGGTCTATTGCATAGATATACTCATAAGGATTCTAATGAAATTTATTTCACCTTTTTCC
>JBNLFC010000684.1:0-601 GCA_050305335.1 Leptospirales bacterium | reverse complement strand
CCATCGTCAGCTTCCTGCTACTGGAACTGCTGCTCTACGGCTCCGTGCGAATGGTCACTCGCCAGTTGGAAACCACCATTCGCCAACGCACCAGCGAACTGGATCGTGCCAACCGCCGCCTCGCCGAACTGGCGCAAACCGACGAGCTGACCGGCCTGAACAACCGCCGCCACTTTATGGCCCTGCTCGATGGCGAGGTGGATCGGGCGAGGCGCAAAGGTCACCCGCTGACCCTGGCGATGGCCGATCTGGACCATTTCAAGCAGGTCAACGACCGCTTCGGTCACACCACAGGGGATCACGCGCTGCAAGTGGTCGCCAGCACCCTGCGACTGGGCTGCCGCGACTACGACATTCTCGGGCGGTATGGTGGAGAAGAACTGATGATCCTGTTGCCGGAAACCTCGCTACAGGATGCACTGACCCTGTTGGAGCGTTTGCGCCGACAGGTGGCGGCCATCAACATCGAGTCGTCCGAAGGCAAGCGGGTCGGTCTCACCGTCAGCATGGGGGTCGCCGAACTGCAGGAAGGGGAGAGTGGGGCGGAACTGATCGATGCCGCAGACAAGCTGCTCTATTCCGCCAAGGAAGCGGGACGTAA
>JBNLFC010000683.1:0-601 GCA_050305335.1 Leptospirales bacterium | reverse complement strand
GTATATTTATGAAATGGAATGCATGGTTGTGCCTTTGTATCCATGTTGTATTAATGTAATCCTGTGCATATTCACTATTTGCCACACTATCTTGTCACATGATTACACCCTTTCTTTTAGGAACCCCACGTTTTGCAAAATTGTACAATTGAGCTCTCACATGCTTCTTAGTGTGATTTTTGCAATTATTAATCCATGCATATATTTAGGGGGAGCTCCTTGTACAAATTTGGAAAACAAAACTCTATTATGCTTAATTGTTGAAAAATTTTAAGTGTTTGTCATCAATCACCAAAAAAGGGGAGATTGAAAGTGCATCTAGGCCCCCGTGTGGATTTTGGAGGATTGATGATCAACAATTAGAGAACTAACCTTGTGTTGAGAGTTTTGTAGTGCACGACATTCTAAAAGGCGATATGAACAATGAATTAAAAATTCTATTGAGCTACAATGGAGAAAAAGGGAAAAGTCGCAAAGCTCCTTAGAATTGAGGATCTTATGTTTTATTTGAGTCCTAGGAACTCCGTACTATCAAGGGGGATGCACTGAGTGAGTTGGTGAAGTGCAAATAATCGAAATCAATCTTCCACCAAAATCTCCT
>JBNLFC010000682.1:0-608 GCA_050305335.1 Leptospirales bacterium | reverse complement strand
ATGGAGAATTTGCTGTTGCTTTTCAGGAAACAATCCGTGGTTCACATGTATTTCTAATTCAATCAACATTTCCACCGGCCGATAACCTGCTGGAGTTATTAATGATGATTGATGCTGCTAAAAGAGCTTCTGCCTATAAGATTGTTGCCGTAATCCCTTACTTTGGATTAGCTCGTCAGGATAGAAAGGATCAACCACGAGTAACTATTGGTGCTAAACTAGCTGCAGACATGCTTACAGCAGCAGGTATCGACAGACTCATCACAATGGATTTGCATGCAGATCAGATTCAGGGCTTTTTCAACCTGCCTGTTGATCACCTTTATGCTTCTTCTATCTTTTTACCTCACATTAAAAGCTTAAACCTTGATAATCTGGTAATTGCTTCTCCGGATGTAGGTGGTAGTAAAAGGGCAAATACCTATTCTAAATTCCTGGGAACACCCATGGTAATTTGTCATAAATCACGAGCAAAAGCCAATGTAGTAAGTGAAATGACAATTATAGGAGATGTGAAAGACAAGAATGTAATCATTATTGATGACATGATTGATACAGCAGGAACATTAACTAAAGCTGCTGATATGATGAAAGCAGCCGGTGCAATA
>JBNLFC010000681.1:0-611 GCA_050305335.1 Leptospirales bacterium | reverse complement strand
GTCTTTGCCGAGACGAAGCCCTGCTGTCGCGATTTTCCTTTGGGGAGATCGCTGGCTTATCCCTGGACGTGACGGATTTCGTTGGATCAAGCGTTTTAAGGGCATTTGGTGAATGCCTTGGCGCACAGAGGCGATGAAGGACGTGGCACGCTGCGATAAGCTGCGGGGAGGGGCGAGCACCCGTTGATCCGTGGATTTCCGAATGGGGAAACCCGGCCCTTTAGGGTCATCTGCTGCTGAATACATAGGCGGTGGAAGCGAACCCGGTGAACTGAAACATCTCAGTAACCGGAGGAAAGGACATCAACCGAGACTCCGTTAGTAGTGGCGAGCGAACGCGGACTAGGCCAGTGGCCAGAGAGTAAGAACCGGAAGCGTCTGGAAAGGCGCGCCATAGTGGGTGATAGCCCCGTACGGGTAGAAAGCTCTTTGGTCCTCGAGTAGGGCGGGACACGTGAAATCCTGTCTGAACATGGGGGGACCACCCTCCAAGCCTAAGTACTCCTGTGCGACCGATAGTGAACCAGTACCGTGAGGGAAAGGTGAAAAGCACCCCGACGAGGGGAGTGAAAGAGACCCTGAAACCGAATGCCTACAATCTGTGGGAGCCT
>JBNLFC010000680.1:0-614 GCA_050305335.1 Leptospirales bacterium | reverse complement strand
AGAACAAAACCTACAGAGCGACTAGATTACATTTGTAGAAAGATGAAAAACATTTTATATCAATTGTTTTACTAAATACACCTATGTGCAGGGCTGCAGTGTTTTTACAATTCCCTTAAGTGTACCAAAGAATTATTTTTTATGTAACTCATGTTTTAGATCAGATTATATTTTAGAAACATGAATGCACAAAATTCCTTTGTATGGCCTTATAAATTGTGTATGCCTTTTGCGCAGGGTTCTCTCTATTTCAACAACAACAGCAACAACAACAATGGTAACCTCGAACAACTGCTTAACACCCAAAACCAGCTGATGCAGACAATGCTATAGACCCTCAACAACATGCAGCCCAACCAGTAGCAAGCACCCCCACCTCCACCACCCCACCAATCTCGTTTGGTGGAGTTCCTGCGAACTTGCCCCACCACCTTCTCACAAGCCAAAGACCCCATGGAGACCGAAGATTGGCTTAAGAGAGTTGAGAAGAAGCTCGTGATCATCCAATGCACAGATCACGAGAAAATCCTTTTTGTTGTGCACCAACTCTATGGAACGGCAGCCAACTGGTGGGAGACGTACAACAACAGCCATGCAAACGTCAACACCATCAT
>JBNLFC010000679.1:0-614 GCA_050305335.1 Leptospirales bacterium | reverse complement strand
CGAAGCCGTGTTCGATGCCGTGCATCTGCAAGACCTTCACAAAGGCTTCCTCGGTCGTCATTTTCATTGGTTGAGATTCCTCATTCCTGGGGATTAGGTCGCGCCGGGCCCCGCCAAGCCCCGCGGCAATCGCTGCCCCTGGTATAGGGCAAGCGCTGGCCCCATCCCAAGAGCCAGATGGCCCGGCCCTATGGAGCCAAGCCGCGGCGAGGCGATACCGCCATGGCCGCGCGCGCCGAAGGCGTGATGCTAAACAAGGGTCCCTGGCTGCCGGAGGCCACCACCGAGCTCGATACCCTGCCCCAGCGCATGGGGTAGAAGCAGCCCAAGAAAACCCGGCAGCTGTGCCGCCCGCCGAGCTGGCAGGCCGCCGGACACCGCGCCCTCGAGCGGGCTCGCGGCTCTTAGGATCGATTTCCCAAGACTCCCCGGATTCGGAGTCCACGCCCCCTGACCTTCTGGGCTAGTCTCTAGTCGAAATCCGTAGAGGGGGCCCTTGGCGGCACCGCAAAGCGCTCCAGTTAAGGAAGCAGCGCCGCCGAGCATTCCAGGGAGGGGTGAGACCTTGTCAAAGAAGACCGAGACTGAACAAACCGGCGAGACGTCGCCGCCGG
>JBNLFC010000678.1:0-615 GCA_050305335.1 Leptospirales bacterium | reverse complement strand
CAAACTGTTCTTTGAAAACAGAGGGGTAGCAAGAAGGGTCAAGACATTAAGGGCACATGGTGGATGCCTTGGCATCGGAGAGCGATGAAGGACGTAGTAGGCTGCGAAAAGCCCAGGGGAGCTGCGAACAAGCATAGATCCTGGGATGTCCGAATGGGGAAACCCGGCCGGGGTTATGCCCGGTCATCATATGGTGAATACATAGCCATATGAAGCCAACCCGGGGAAGTGAAACATCTCAGTACCCGGAGGAAGAGAAATCAACCGAGATTCCCTGAGTAGCGGCGAGCGAACGGGGACTAGCCCAAACCCGGCGTTCCACTAAGAGCATCTTAAGAACACAACGACCTTCTTTTAATGGTAAAGTCCTCAGGCGTACATTCGGGTTCAAGTTAATGTGGTCTGGCAGAGGTCTCATGCTTTGCGGTAAGTGGTTCGGCTGTAGCCGGAGCGACAAGCACAGCAGGCGTGAGCAGGGTAGAGATTTTACCTTTAAGGGGAGTCGTTAAGGTTTTAAGAGGTGACTTTAGTGGTGCGCCGGGGGTTGTAGGACCGCGTGAGTAGGACTCACATCATTCAACTGAAGCAGGCTGGAAAGCCTCACCGTAGGGGGTG
>JBNLFC010000677.1:0-629 GCA_050305335.1 Leptospirales bacterium | reverse complement strand
CTTTGCTATCATAACCTCATGAGCTGATTCTAGCAATACATATGAGTCCATAAGCTCTTTATGGGAACATAGGAGATCCACATGTCTCTTTTATAATTTTATATGCTTGCTTATGAGTTTCTTGAACTCTAACAAGAGCTCTTCATAATCGTACTCATCATCAGTGTCATCATCATCATCTTCGTTGTCAGAACTTGACATGGAGCAATCTTCTTCTTCAACCAAGGAAGTTTCTATTCTGCCAAAATTGGATACTCTGGTTTGGGAAACCGGACCATCCTGTTTTCCCAGACTGGCAGACTTTACCTTTTCTTTTTGGACACTTGATTACTCTTCTTGATCTTGATCAATGTGTATAGATGATGATGAGACATTCTCTGGAATATTTGGTGATGATCTCTTATCATTGCTTGAGCCAAACATTTGATCAAGCACTTTCCAAAGAAGATTTGCTCTTTCAAGCAAACCATACTCCATTTTGATCTCTTCTTTTATTTCTGCACTCAAGACACTAGATAAATCATTAGATGCATGGGCTTCAAGATATAGGCATTTTTTTGCACTTGTGTTTGAGGGCAATCCTATAAGGCATGAGAAAGACCTACATCTATCATTCACCAAACTTAAGG
>JBNLFC010000676.1:0-630 GCA_050305335.1 Leptospirales bacterium | reverse complement strand
ATGATGCAAGCTCAAATAATTCAAACCATGCAGCAAACCATGGTTAACATGCAGAATGCTCACCCTCAAGCACCGCCCCTGCCGCCAAGAGATAGACTTGGAGATTTTCAGTGCACCAAGCCACCTACTTTCTCTCATTCTATTGAGCCCATGGATGCTGATGACTGGCTCAAGTCTGTTGAGAAGAAGTTGCAAGTGGTGCAGTACAATAATCATGAAAAAATGTTGCTAGCCTCTCACCAACTTTCTGGTCCTCCAGCCGACTGGTGGGATGTTTACATGGAAGCCCATGAGGAAGCCAAGAGCAACAATTGGCCTAAATTTAGAGCTGCTTTCCGTGCACATCATGTTCCCCAAGGAGTCATCTAGCTGATGAAGGAGTTTCAGAATCTAAAACAAGGTCCATGTCTGTGTACAAGTATGTCACCAAGTTCACTCAACTATCTCGCTATGCCTCACATGAAGTTGACACTGATGAGAAGAAACATGAGTGTTTCTTGAATGCCCTGATTGATGGGCTGGCCTATGCTTTGGAGGCTTGAGACTTTAAGAACTTTCAAGGAATGGTGAATAAGGCCCTTATGCTGGAAAATCATAGAGGAGTGATGGAGCGCAAGCATAAGTTGGTGC
>JBNLFC010000675.1:0-634 GCA_050305335.1 Leptospirales bacterium | reverse complement strand
TATGGCTAAACCATGATTATGGAGATGGGGGAGTTGTGGATATATTGGCGGTGGACGCATATTCCAGAGTGGAGGTATGCACACTAATATTTTTGGGTGAGGCTAGTAAATAATGTGGGTAGCAAATCATTTTCAATTTTTTTTCAAAACTCAAATGGACACATCCCTTAACAAAGCTCAACACAAACAAGAGTTGCTATGTGGAAAATATTTGGCTCTGGTAGGAATATGTATGTCGTTGAGGAACCTTCCTAAATTCATTCAACTCCGATCAATCTCAAAATCAAGGTTCAGCAAGATTAACACTAACTCAGATATCACACCTCCCAACAACCTAGACATGGTTACTTTTGAATTTTTTCATCGCATGAGATTTTGTGTCTACCAAGGCATAACCACATTAATCAATTCGGCTTATCAAAACAGGGGTCATGCATAAGTGGTTGCAACTAATCTCAAGCAAAGGAGGATGTATAACCTAACCATGTCATGTGGGAGTTCTTTTTATTGACTCGATAAACACCTAACTAAGGGAAGCAATACTTACTAGCAATCATGACATTGGTAGTGATACGGGCAAGACAAGTGATGAGATAACTGGAAAAGCTAGGAACAAAACGAGACAAGTCCGGAC
>JBNLFC010000674.1:0-654 GCA_050305335.1 Leptospirales bacterium | reverse complement strand
GAGTCGCCAGTCCGGCAAGTATCAATGATACTGACTCATATCTTGACCAGTCTTTTGCTCCACCAGTCCATCCAAAGCTCAATGTGCCATAGATGGCCTGTGAAATCTTATTTTTAGCTCTGTCTCTAATGGTGGCAAAATCAGGAATTAGCCCGATGTACCAGAACACCAGTGAAACTGTAAAATACGTTGTGATCGCAAAAACGTCCCAAAGCAGTGGGCTGTTGAAGTTTACCCACAAAGAACCAAATGTGTTGGGTAATGGAAGCACCCAGTAAAAACCTAACCAGAGTCGGCCCATATGAACCAATGGGAATAGGGCTGCACATATTACAGCAAAAATGGTCATCGCTTCAGCAGCACGGTTGATGGACATTCTCCACTTTTGTCTGAAGAGCAACAGAATAGCAGAGATAAGGGTACCAGCGTGACCAATACCGACCCACCACACGAAGTTGGTGATATCCCAGGCCCAGCCGATGGTTTTATTCAATCCCCAAACTCCAATACCATCCCACAAAGTTTTGTACAAGGTATAAACCCCGAAAAGTAAAACTGTCAATGAAACGGCGATAGCCAGGAACCAGGTTTTTGGCGGTTTGGCCTCTACCCTGACACAAATATCTTGTGTAACATCACCAACGGTTTTGGCTC
>JBNLFC010000673.1:0-659 GCA_050305335.1 Leptospirales bacterium | reverse complement strand
TGATTCAGGCTTCAAAGATATAGTCATCTAGATGAGACTCATTTTGTGAAAAGAGAAATCATAGATATAAGATAAACACCACATCATGCTGTAGGAATACCATGACAGGTGGACATCCTCAAATCCACCAAGAAAACTTCAAAACGAAAATTTTGACACCGACGTCAAATCTGACTTGACTGCAACTAGCAGTCAGAAATTTTGAGTCTGGGACTGTTGCGTCTGTAATATGGTTAAGATCTGAATACCAAATTTGTAAAAAACTTCCCATCTTTCCAACGGTTATTTGCACGCCTCGATACGATAAACAATTTAGGAGTTATGATTTTTTTTGAACATCAGCCAAGCTGCTGTAAGTCTGTGCTGACAGACTGGAACAACCTGGGAAAACTGCATTTTCGACCGCACAGGCATCATCATTCCAGAAAACTTGCAATAGAAAACTCGTAGCTAACTTCTCACTCTTTCCAGCCGTTACTTATATGCCAAAATCCAATAAACGACGAAGAAGTTAGGAGTGCCAGAACACTAGTTACATGCAGATTAAACTCAGAATCGGTACCAGCTGTGACAAGTTTTCATAATCTAAAACAGTGGTCCACCAGATTACATCCACTTACAAAAGACCCTAGGTCACATTCACAATTACCACACCCTCC
>JBNLFC010000672.1:0-662 GCA_050305335.1 Leptospirales bacterium | reverse complement strand
CTATTCGAGCGATTGAAAGAAATCTAGAAATCATCGGAGAAGCATCGAAACAAATTCCGGATACAATCAAATCTAAATATGATTCTATTTCCTGGAGACAGATCTCAGGTATTCGCGATATAATCATCCATAATTATGATGGAATCGATTATGAAATTGTTTTAGATATACTGGTAACTAAGATTGAACCTCTGAAAGCAACATTACAGCAGATATTGAGGGAAAGTTAAATCATCGCGTAACTTTCGATTTCGGCTGCGCCGCTACGCACTCCTGCTCCGCTGTCAGGTGTGCCATGCACGTCTGTGTTTGAGGCGATGAACCGGGAGGTAGAGGGTCCTCTGGTGAAAGGATGGCCGGATTCTGGACATTCACGCCATTGACCATTTGATCATATCACCGAAAGAGTTCCTGAGCTTTGCGGATACCGGGCTGATGACGGAACTGGAGCTGAGCACCAAGTGGGTGCCGGTGACCTTCCCTCGAAAAATTAACAGACTTGCAAGATTAGCTCTGCTGAAATAAAATCAAAGTGGAGCTATCCTCCCCATCCTGTAAAAAAACATATTTCCTGGTCGCTCTGGCGAAATTTTTGCGTAGTTTCTGCTACTCCGGGGACCCCACAGAAGAAGGGGGTCTTTGTGAACAAAACAGAGCTAACT
>JBNLFC010000671.1:0-659 GCA_050305335.1 Leptospirales bacterium | reverse complement strand
CCCAGCTGAGCTAAGGCCCCTTTTCCAGCAATGCGCCAGCTCCCGGTGATTTGGCTACGCCAATTCACCTGCCGCTCGAGGGCGGGAGACTGCAACATTGCTCGTTTTTGCCTGCGGCAAAAACGTTTGCGAAGAGATATGAGGAGTGTCCGGTTCAATATGGACGTGCTTGAGACACGCCCTGCTAAGTGTCTCCCATGATGGGCAAGCCCATCAAATGGAAACATCCTTAGAAAGGAGGTGATCCAGCCGCAGGTTCCCCTACGGCTACCTTGTTACGACTTCACCCCAGTCGCTGACCCCACCGTGGCCGGCTGCCTCCTAAGGGTTAGCGCACCGTCTTCGGGTAAAACCAACTCCCATGGTGTGACGGGCGGTGTGTACAAGGCCTGGGAACGTATTCACCGCGGCATGCTGATCCGCGATTACTAGCGATTCCGCCTTCATGCTCTCGAGTTGCAGAGAACAATCCGAACTGAGACGGCTTTTGGGGATTAACCCATTGTCACCGCCATTGTAGCACGTGTGTAGCCCAGCCTGTAAGGGCCATGAGGACTTGACGTCATCCCCACCTTCCTCCGGCTTATCACCGGCAGTTTCCTTAAAGTGCCCAACTAAATGCTGGCAACTATTGGTGAGGGTTGCGCTCGTTGCGGGAC
>JBNLFC010000670.1:0-665 GCA_050305335.1 Leptospirales bacterium | reverse complement strand
AAAAAGGATGAGCAAAAAGTGACCTTTAAACCAGCAGGAGCTAAGACTTCCAGGTCTTTGATGGGCCTGTTGTAACACCCCGTGTTATGGAAACCCTAATGAAAGTCATTAACAAATAACTAGGGGCTGTTACGAGCCTAAATCAAAAGGCGAATTTCAAAAACAAAGTATCGGATTCAAACTATCATGAAATCAATCTGAATTTCTTTTTTAAGTGGAATTCAAAATTCTGATCCTTCTTTGGTAAAAAATTATTTTTCCTTGCAATAAGGTGTAACAAGGATCATGCCAGCCAAATTTCATTGAAATCCAAAGTTCTAAGAATTTCCAGTGATTTTTCTTCGATTTCAACTCATAGAAAATTCCCTGAATTTTAATTTAAATTCTCTTCCGAATCTGGAGAAATTCCTCTAAGGAAAGTTGTTCCTTATCTCAAATACTTTTCAGCCATCATTTATTTCAAAAAATTTGAGCCAGGGAAGGTCATACGGATCAAATCCAGTTTGGGCGCGTTTGAATTGAATTTGAAATATTTTGAATTCATTTAAACCCTGGGCCCGCGCGCTGCTTGGACCCACTCGTCAGCGTCCACGTGCCACACCGTCTCCCTCTCTTCCGCGCCCCAGCCGCCCTCCCCTGTTCACCAGCCCGACTCCGCCGTGGGC
>JBNLFC010000669.1:0-673 GCA_050305335.1 Leptospirales bacterium | reverse complement strand
CCACACATACAGCCAAAAGTGCTCACAGATAACCAAATGTCATAATATAGAGTATAATTATTACATAAATAATGTCTTTAAAGACTAAGACGACTCTCAGTGAAATGGAACAGCGGAAGACTCCATAACACCACAGGAATGGCAACCGGGGCGACACGTAGCCTAGAACTCCTCGTCGAAGAATTCCAGTCCATCTTCTCCTTCTGAGCAGCAGGTTTGAGTAGCAGGGGAAAAATAGCAAGGTTGAGTACACTTATGGTTGGTACTCAGCAAGTGCAGGAATAAAATGATAATGCAAGGTAATAATAAGGATAAAACTGTAATAAAAGGGTAAGCAGAAAATACACCTATACTCGGCTCTCCAATTATTAGCAGCCCTGAGAAACCAAGTGGTTCGTTCCTTGGTTTGATTGTGATGAGTCATTGACTTGATGATGTTTGAATTTGAATTCAGAACATTTTGGTGGTTCTACTACCTTTACTTTGTTTTGTGTGGAGAATCGTGTTTGCTTGTCTCATGGTGTGCAGGTGGCAGGTGCAGCATGGCAGTCAATGATGAGGATCATGGCAGGAGTAGCAGACCTGGTGTAGAGGACTGAGGATGGTCGCACAGGTCAGGTACTCGGCCAAATGATCGGTAGGTCGGGTGATGCTATGTGCGGTCTACATCATG
>JBNLFC010000668.1:0-674 GCA_050305335.1 Leptospirales bacterium | reverse complement strand
CTGCTCGGAGGTGATGGTTTCGGCGGCAAAAATGAGGTCTCCCTCGTTCTCCCGGTCCTCGTCGTCCACCAGCAGGATGCCGCGGCCTTCGCGCAGCGAGGCAATGGCGGATTCGACCCGCTGACGGGCATCGCCGAAACGGCTGAGAAGGTTGATCGGTTCGATCTGATTCATGGTTCACTCCGACAAGAACTGAATGAATCAGGGCGCGCAAGGAACTGCCGGGCATTGCGCATGGGACTGCCCATGGAATACCCGACAACAGGACGCCGGACGTCGCCCTGGCGGGGACGTCACGGCCTTATCCTCTCCCATCCGGACTCTCACCGTCGGCTCCGGCCTCTCACCGGATCTGCTGACCCCTCCAGCAGGAAGGCGCTCGCGGGCTCGCTCCGATTGTGGGAGCATACCGCCGGTAGGGAATTTCACCCTGCCCTGAGAATAAGTACAGTTGTTACCACAGCGCACATCGCGCTGCGCAGCGGGACATACTAGGCGTTCGACCCCGCCATCGCAATGGCAACGCGCATTGCATCGGTGTGGGATTTCGAGGCATCGAGCACTGGCCGGGAAAGCTGAAGAACAGGATGATGACAGTATCGGTAGGGTGCGGCTTGCCGCACCTCCCCGTGCCGAGACAACTGGCTTGGACTCTAACACTCTGAAACACTGAC
>JBNLFC010000667.1:0-678 GCA_050305335.1 Leptospirales bacterium | reverse complement strand
GTATAAAAACAGAACAAATGTTCACATTATGTAATGTATCGCAAGCGTGAATCCAATGTCGCTTCACATTACACCCGACCAACACCATGGAACCTGAAAACATTATTGTGCGTGGCGCACAACAACACAATCTAAAACATATTGATGTGACTATTCCCCGAAATCAGCTTGTTGTCCTGACTGGGGTCAGTGGCAGTGGTAAATCCTCTCTTGCTTTCGACACCATCTATGCAGAAGGTCAGCGTCGTTACGTGGAAAGTTTATCTGCTTATGCACGGCAGTTTCTGGGGCAGATGGAGAAGCCCAAGGTCGATGCCATTCTGGGCCTGAGCCCGGCAATTGCGATTGAGCAAAAAGCGGTCAGCAAAAATCCCCGCTCTACGGTGGGTACAGTCACCGAGGTGATGGATTATTTGCGCGTCCTCTTTGCCCGTGTGGGAACCCCTTACTGTCCAAACTGCGGAACGGCCGTTTCTCCTCAATCCGCCCAATCCATCGCCCATCAACTGGCTGACTTGCCTGCCGGAACCAAGTTTCAACTGTTGGCCCCCGTAGCCCGCAACCGTAAAGGCACCCACGCAGACACAATGGCTCAGGCATTGCAAGATGGTTTTATCCGGGCGCGTGTCAATGGAGAACTGGTCGACCTCACCGGAGAACTCCCCCAGCTAAACAAGA
>JBNLFC010000666.1:0-683 GCA_050305335.1 Leptospirales bacterium | reverse complement strand
AGTGCACCGCACTCGATTCGATCTCTGACAATCTGATTGTTTTTGCGTCCAAAGCTAGCGAAAGACATGCAAACGCTGGGATGATTGGAGTTCGTCTATCGGACTCCGATCATCAGCTCAATGCGTGCCTTAGGGATATGAGGTCAAGCTACAAAGGGCGCACGGTGGATGCCTAGGCAGTGAGAGGCGATGAAGGACGTGGACAGCTGCGAAAAGCTCCGGTTAGCCGCTAGCAGGCTGTGACCCGGAGATCTCCGAATGGGACAACCCGCGCAGGGACTACCTGCCAGCTGACGGTGAATACATAGCCGTCAGTAGCCAACCCGGGGAACTGAAACATCTAAGTACCCGGAGGAAGAGAAAGCAATAGCGATTCCCCCAGTAGCGGCGAGCGAACGGGGACCAGCCCAAACCGACTTCGGTCGGGGTTGTGGGGCTTCTCATATGGGAGTTACAAAGGTTCATTCTAGTCGAACGGTCCTGGAAAGGCCGGCCAGAGATGGTGACAGCCCAGTATGCGAAAGAGTGAACCCTCCCGAGGAGTACCCGAGTACCGCAGGACACGTGAAATCCGGCGGGAATCTGGGAGGACCATCTCCCAAGGCTAAATACTACTCACTGACCGATAGTGAACGAGTACCGCGAGGGAAAGGTGAAAAGTACCCCGGTTAGGGGAGTGAAAG
>JBNLFC010000665.1:0-685 GCA_050305335.1 Leptospirales bacterium | reverse complement strand
AATCATCGAAAAAGTAGCTGATGGCTCTGCCCCCTTTAATACAGTTCCAAAGATAATCGGTGGACGCTATGGATTGTCTTCCAAAGAATTCACACCTGGCATGGTCAACGCTGTTTACAACGAACTGGCCCAGGATAAACCCAAAAATCATTTTACTATCGGCATTCACGACGACTTGACGAACACCAGCCTGGAATGGGATAAATCATTCAGCATCGAAAGCAAGGACACCGTCCGTGCCGTATTTTATGGTCTGGGTTCTGACGGCACCGTAGGCGCTAACAAGAACTCCATCAAAATCATCGGGGAAGAGACAGAAAATTATGCCCAAGGCTTTTTCAATTATGATTCGAAGAAATCTGGAGCAGTGACTGTATCTCACCTCCGTTTTGGCAGTAAACCGATCCATGCGCCTTACCTTATTCAGTCCGCTAACTTCGTGGGCGTGCATCAATTCACTTTCCTGGAAAGGTATGATGTGGCTCGTCTGGCTGCCCCCGGGGCCACATTCCTGCTTAACAGTCCTTATGGTCCCGATGAAGTGTGGGACAAGTTACCGGGCAGCCTGCAAGAAGCGCTCATTGAGAAGCAAATGAAATTCTATGTGGTTGATGGCTACGCCGTAGCCAAAGACACAGGCATGGGACGGCGTATCAACACGATCCTGCAAACCTGCTTCTTTGCC
>JBNLFC010000664.1:0-687 GCA_050305335.1 Leptospirales bacterium | reverse complement strand
AGAACCAGCTATCACCGAGTTTGATTGGCCTTTCACCCCTATCCACAAGTCATCCGGAGACTTTTCAACGTCCGTCGGTTCGGTCCTCCACTGGCTCTTACACCAGCTTCAACCTGCTCATGGATAGATCACTTCGTTTCGGGTCTGCAGCATCTGACTAATTCGCGCTATTAACACTCGCTTTCGCTACGGCTTCACACTTGGCTTAACCTTGCCAGATACCACAACTCGCAGGCTCATTATGCAAAAGGCAGTCCGTCACCCTGTACAAGACATAGGGCTCCGAATGATTGTAAGCTAATGGTTTCAGGTTCTATTTCACTCCCCTCACTGGGGTTCTTTTCACCTTTCCCTCACGGTACTTGTTCACTATCGATCTGGTAGTAGTATTTAGCCTTGGAGGGTGGTCCCCCCATATTCAGTCAAGATATCACGTGTCCCGACCTACTCGAATAGTCTATAGTTAGTTTTTGTATACGGGACTATCACCCTCTTTGGTCAAGCTTTCCAGCTTATTCTACTAACACCCTATAGAGTTTAGGGCTAATCCAGTTTCGCTCGCCGCTACTTCCGGAATCTCGGTTGATTTCTTTTCCTCTAGCTACTGAGATGTTTCACTTCGCTAGGTTCGCTCCCCGAAGGGTGACATAACTCTCGCTATGCCGGGTTGCCCCATTCGGAAATCTA
>JBNLFC010000663.1:0-698 GCA_050305335.1 Leptospirales bacterium | reverse complement strand
ATAATACCCTTGGGAGGTGTCCAATGGCAAAGCGTGAAAGCTACACGAAAGAGTTCAAACAGGAAGCGGTCAAACTGCTCGAGAAAGGCGATAAACCAGCAATTGAATTAGCGCGAGAACTGGGTGTTCGCCGTAACCTTCTCTACAAATGGCAAGAGCAGCTTCGTACCAAAGGCACAGCGGCTTTTTCCGGGCCAGGAAGGCCAGCATCGGATTCGAGCAAGGATGCCGAGATCGCTCGTCTCAAACAGGAGCTGGAACAGGTCAAGGAGGAGCGCGACATCCTAAAAAAGGCGGCAGCGTACTTCGCCAAGGATGTTCGGTGAGGTACGCATTCATCGAAGCTCACCGAGACGAGTTCGCAATACATCGCATGTGTCGCGTCCTGCGAGTCAGTCGTAGTGGTTACTACGACTGGCGATGTCGCAAGCCCTCAATGCGAGCATTAGAGAACGCGACACTAAGCGAAGTGTTGCTCGATATTCATCAAAAGTCGCGAGAGACTTACGGTGGCCGGAAGTTATGGCGTGAGTTGTTGGCACGTGGCTATCGCTGTGGTCGTCATCGTGCAGAGCGCTTGCGCAGGGCATGCGGATTGGAATCACGACGAAGGAAGCGATTTAAGCGTGCCTATGAAGCCAAGAAAACAGCGCCCCCGGCACCTAACTTACTCAACCAATGTTTTGTGGCTCACAAGC
>JBNLFC010000662.1:0-703 GCA_050305335.1 Leptospirales bacterium | reverse complement strand
GAGAACGAGATATCTCCAGGTTTGATTAGACTTTTACTCCTCCCCACAGCTCATCGCCCAACTTTTCAACGTTGGTGCGTTCGGTCGTCCAGGGATTTTTACATCCCCTTCCACCTGGCCATGGGTAGATCACCTGGTTTCGCGTCTACCACCTGCGACTAAATCGCCCTATTAAGACTCGCTTTCGCTACGGCTCCGCAGCTTAAATGCTTAACCTTGCCACAAACGGTAACTCGCCGGCTCATTATGCAAAAGGCACGCGGTCACACGTTCTACGTTCGAAAACGTAGCATAGTGCTCCTACAGCTTGTAAGTGTATGGTTTCAGGTACTTTTAACTCCCCTAATAGGGGTACTTTTCATCTTTCAGTCGCCCTACTTTTCACTATCGGTCGTCGAGTAGTACTTAGCCTTGGAGGGTGGGCCCCCCAGCTTCACACAGAGTTCCACGAGCTCCGTGCTACTCTGGAACACCAACACAAAGATCTCATTTTAATGTACAGGACTATCACCTTCTATGGTCGAACTTTCCATAACGTTCCACTAATGATCACTTTGCTGATGTCGGTGCCCGCAACCCCAGAAAGCAAGCTCTCTGGTTTGGGCTATTCCGCTTTCGCTCGCCGCTACTGACGGAGTCTCGGTTGATTTCCTTTCCTGCAGGTACTTAGATGTTTCAGTTCCCTACGTTAGCTTTCATAGCC
>JBNLFC010000661.1:0-713 GCA_050305335.1 Leptospirales bacterium | reverse complement strand
GTCCACCGCCAGTATATCCATAGTCATGACCATGCCATTCCATGTCATGCCATTTGAAAAGAGGTTTTTGAAGAAGTGATTTTCTCCTCAAATATCTTCAAAACCCCCAAGTTCTCAAGAGATGGAGCATGAACAAAAAAAAAGCTCTAAGAGTCTCCTCAAATAAAAGGGGAAGTCAATATTTTGAGAGGAGAAAAACACTTCAACTTCAAAAATCCTTTTTGATGTGATTCCATTTTCTCCCCCTCCATCATACCATTTCAAAAACCCTTTCCAAAATCATTGAGAAAATTTTCTTAACTCTTTTTGGACCATCCTTTAGCTTGGCAATATACATGACTTGAGTTGTACCCTTTCTTTACCCATGAGCTCCACATATTTAGCCTTTAGAGGGTAGGATGAAAAGGAACATTTGTTGAGCTGAGGTGAGGAACCACATACCAAAAAGAGTTCCTGAGTGCCCAATGTTGAGGAACCATAATATCATTGTTACCATATTTTCTCTGATTCATTTCAAAAGAGGCTAAGCAGGAGAGACATAGACGAAAGGTTTCACCTTTCAACCACCCAAGACAAGGTAAAAAATTCCACAAAAGCTCCATGAGGTAAGTAGAGACCGCAAGGTATGGCTACATTAATTCATTTGGTAAGTTTGAGCATGGGTCTACATTTGTGTTATCTCAAATTTCTTGCATTGCTTCAGGTTCGGCTTT
>JBNLFC010000660.1:0-727 GCA_050305335.1 Leptospirales bacterium | reverse complement strand
TAGTAGAATAAGCTGGAATGCTTGACCGTAGAGGGTGAAAGTCCCGTATACGAAAACTAATTAGACTTTATTCGAGTAGGTCGGGACACGTGAAACCCTGACTGAATATGGGAGGACCACCTTCCAAGGCTAAATACTACTCCAGGATCGATAGTGAACCAGTACCGTGAGGGAAAGGTGAAAAGAACCGCAGTGAGCGGAGTGAAATAGAACCTGAAACCATCTGCCTACAATCATTCAGAGCCCTATGTTTTATACAGGGTGATGGACTGCCTTTTGCATAATGAGCCTGCGAGTTATGGTGACTAGCAAGGTTAAACAAACGTGAAGCCGTAGCGAAAGCGAGTCTTAATAGGGCGATAGTTAGTTGCTGTAGACCCGAAACTAAGTGATCTATCCATGGGCAGGTTGAAGCTGGTGTAAGAGCTAGTGGAGGACCGAACGGGTGGAGGTTTAAAACTCCTCCGATGACCTGTGGATAGGGGTGAAAGGCCAATCAAACTTAGTGATAGCTGGTTCTCTCCGAAATATATTTAGGTATAGCGTCATGTTAGAAGTATAAGGGGGTAGAGCACTGATTGGGCTAGGGCGTATACCAATGTACCAAACCCAGTCAAACTCCGAATACCTTATATGAATTCATGGCAGTCAGGCATAGGGTGATAAAATCCTAGGTCGAAAGGGAAACAGCCCAGACTACCAGCTAAGGTCCCAAAGTTCTATTTAA
>JBNLFC010000659.1:0-731 GCA_050305335.1 Leptospirales bacterium | reverse complement strand
GAATTTCACCGGCAACAAATTATAAAAAAAAAGCCCGGGAATCCCGGGCCTCAGTGCGGTTTCAGTGTGAAATGGTAACTTTTTCATCTTACGCCGATGAAAAGTCAGTGCCGGTGGAGTTCGTTCAATTTTACCGCAGTAATTGAAGCACTCACTGGGGACGGATCCCCGCCTGAGCCAGCATAGCGAGACCAGACTGGCTCAGAATCTGACTTGTTGTGAATTTCACAACCTCCTCAGCCATATCAGCATCTCTGATTCTCGATTCGGAAGCCTGAACATTCTCATAAGCGGACATCAGACCTTTTGCTGTATGCTCCAGTCTGTTATAGTAAGCTCCAAGATCTGCTCGTTGCTTCATAATCTTAATCAAAGCAGCGTCAGTTTTTCCAATCGTTGCATTCGATTCACCAGGTGTAGAGATCGTCAAAATCTTACCATCGGCATTTTTCAGTCCCAGGGACTGTGCTGTCATGGTTCCAATATAGGCTCTCTCTCGCTGATTCGCATTCGGACCAATGTGAAACCACATAGATCCAGTCTGTGAATTCGAAGCATAACGTCCTTTAAGCAACGTAAACCGATTGAACTCAGCCTGAGATGCAATACGATCAACCTCATCTACCAGTTGCGAAACCTCCACCTGTATAAGCTGGCGGTCCTCATCGCTGTAGATTCCATTGGCCGATTGCACACCCAGAACCCGGATTCTCTGAATCACGTCAGTTAGC
>JBNLFC010000658.1:0-740 GCA_050305335.1 Leptospirales bacterium | reverse complement strand
CTGCACTTCAACCCACTACAAGCTTCGTTATGCAAATTTTCAATCCTCGCGTCTAACATGTGAACCTGAATATATATGAATGGCTACATTTAGTAATTAAAATGGATTTGATTAAAAATAGAATTATGACATAATAAAATGTACCCTTTCCACGGGGTTCTCAGCCGCCTCCATCTTGGTCGCCTCCTTCTCGGCTGCATGGAGTTGAAAGCAGTCTGCAATAAGAAGACAATTCAATTTAGAAAATCTTACAACAAATAATACCCTAAAACAATCAGAATCCATAGAGATTAGCAAATATCTGGTTCTAATCCTACAAATCTACCACATTTATGAGAAAAAGGGTGAGAAGAGTGCTCCTAAGTTTGTTCCTAGCTCCAACTACCACAAAGAAGAGTAAGCACTCAAACCAACCAAAACCCACTACCCATCCAATCCAAAGTCATCTTTTACACCCAAGAGAGAAGTAAGGAAAGAAACCCCAAAGCCAAGAGAGAAAGCTTTTATTTGCATGTTTTGTGGCCGTGCTGGTCACTTGGATGAGTTTTGCTTCCGTCACAAGAGAATAGAGAAGAGGCGTTTTGATTATGCTAGAAACTCATATCGCAATGAGTTTGTTGATTTCTTGCCTCGAATATCCTCCCGTGCTCTGTCTTGTTTCTTTCATGGACCTAACCATCGCTCATATGGTTTTGGTTCATGAGAGAACGGTTTTGTGCCTAGAAGCTTTGCTTACATCC
>JBNLFC010000657.1:0-748 GCA_050305335.1 Leptospirales bacterium | reverse complement strand
TCGGATGCGACCCGCGGTGGGAGAACAAGGTTCTCGTGTCCATTTTGGTTTTGATAGGCGTGTTTCATTTCGATCACTTGTACAAATGACATGTAATGCTGGATGTAGCCTTTGTATGGTAACCAAGCTTATGAATAAATGGATGTTTACCTTTTGTAAATGCAATTGTCATTCTGTTGCATTGTGTTTACCTTGTGCAAAGCTTTCATCATATTCTACTGGACATGTGCAAATATCTAATGATGTAAAGCTCAATATGGCAGATGGTGCATACAAGGACTTCCGAGGACCCTATCCTCGACATCCCTGAGGGATCTGTCGGACGTGGGCGTGGTCAAGTCCCACTTGGCGGTGCCCCACCTCCACCACCTGTCAGCTTGGAACAGTTATTAGAGAACGACGAGCGTCGTGGGGCCGAGCGCCAACAACCCTGACACCAAGAGAGGGATTCTTCGTACTCAGATTTTCTGGCAACTCACCCGCCAGTCTTTGCCGATGTGATCGACCCCTTAGAGGCAGACAGCTGGCTCCGCACCACGGAGTCCAAGTTTTTGCTACTTCACTGTACAAATGTCACACCCAGTTTTTAGGCCAAAACTGAATGCATTCCTTTATCTGTGGCAGGATCAAGTTTCACACATAAAGTGACAAATAGTGGAATAAACAACATAACTAGTGTTTATTACATCGTATCTTATTACAAGTCTAAAAATGACTAAGTAGCGGAAAGGACACCATCTTGCCACAG
>JBNLFC010000656.1:0-748 GCA_050305335.1 Leptospirales bacterium | reverse complement strand
CCACCGAGGGGTTCCCCGCCCGGTAGCGGGGCTTCTTGTAGCCCCCGAGAGCCCGAATCCGCTCCTGCCGCATTAGTCGTGCTACCCGGTTCTCTCCGCATCCCTCTCCGAGTTCCCGCAGATCAAGGTGAATCCGAGGGCTACCGTAGGCACCACCACTTGCCATGTAGAACTCTCGGATCAGCCCAACCAACCGCCGATCCTCCTTCGACCGGGCCGATTCCGGCTTCTCAAGCCATGTGTAATATCCACTCCGCTGCACCCGCAGGACCCGACACATCGCGGTTATCCGAAATACCCGCCGATGCTCCCGAATGAACGCGTACCTTACCCGGATGCCTTGGCAAAGTACGCGGCGGCCTTTTTTAGGATGTCACGCTCCTCTTCGACTCGCTTGAGCTCTGCCCGAAGACGGGCGTTCTCTACCTGAAGATCTGCATCACGCTGCCGTTTCTTATGCCCCCGGACTCCCCCAACCCAGGTGTACAGGCTCTTGGCGGAGACCCCAAGGCGCTTCGACACTTCCTGAACCGAATAGCCCCGCTCCGTTACCTGCTTGATCGCCTCTTCCTTGAACTCGTCCGTGTACTTCCGGTTCGCCATAGACACACCTCCCTCGGAAACTACCAATTCTAACCACTCGGGTGTCTACAGAACCGGGGGAAGTCCAAAGTTCACCACGGCGCAGTGAACGGACAACCGTTATTAGCCGAAGAACTTGTGTCTCAATTTTCCGAGAAAGACATTG
>JBNLFC010000655.1:0-751 GCA_050305335.1 Leptospirales bacterium | reverse complement strand
AGTGTAATCATAGCGTCAAAATCGCAAAGAGCGCGAAGAACGCAAAGAATTAAAAGGAAAAACTTCGCGTTCTTCGCGTCCTTTGCGGTGAATTCTTGAAGCTTTCAGTCAGCTAGCAAAAATGTATAAAGAGGAGTCATGATCATGAAAAAGAGGATTTTAGTTTTAGGCGCAACCGGCATGTTGGGCGAACCTGCCGCCCGTCATTTACAGGAGGCTGGATTCCAGGTACGAATTCTGGCCCGCGATGTGGCAAAGGCCGAAAAGGTTTTTAATGAAGCGTTTGAAATTGTCCAAGGGGATGTGACGGCCGTAAACAGTCTGGAGCAAGCGATAGCCGACTGCTACGGTGTACACATCAGTGTCGGTGGCCCGGTGGACCAGATTAGCGCGGAAAATGTGGCTGCACTGGCTCCCAAACTGGGCGTCGAACACATCACCTACATTTCCGGTTCGACGGTTTGTGAGGAGAATGGCTGGTTCCCGATGACAAAACAGAAGCTGATGGCGGAAACGGCCGTTACCCAATCCAACGTCCCCTACACCATCTTCTGCCCCACCTGGCCCATGGAACAATTGCCGCGCTTTGTCATCGGCGGGCGGGCCACCCTCATTGGCGACCGGCCTGTTCCCTGGCGCTGGTTTGCCGCCGATGATCTGGGCCGCATGGTGGCCAACGCCTACCAGCAGGAAGCTGCCTTGAACAAACGTCTTTACGTCCACGGCCCGGAACCACTGTCTATGCCGGAGG
>JBNLFC010000654.1:0-768 GCA_050305335.1 Leptospirales bacterium | reverse complement strand
CTGGTAATTTTCCAAAGAAGCCCCTAGAGCCTTCCAAATTCATATTTAGCCCCTCAGAACTTCAAAACTCCATATCTTTTCAACCGTAACTCCGAATCAGGTGATTCTTGTGCCAAAATTCTCAGAATCATATCCTCTATCTCTTCAATCTATTCCTATTCTTATGATTGTTGCATTTGTTGGATTGTATGATTGAGCATTAGGATAATTCATTCTGAAGCTAACATATGAACACTTTCAAGACGAAGTATACGTGGAGTCCGATCCTTTCTTTTGAAAGCAATGAGGCAAGTGTCCTTGACGCATGTTGTACCTATTTCTTGTATCTATCTATAGGTTTGCATGATGGTAGTTGCTTGTTTTGTGGGAATAGCTATGTGTTATACCTTTCCACGTATTATCCTTGTTACCTAGGATTTGGATAGAATACTATAATATTTTACATCATGCTTAGTTTTCCATGTCTGGGATTAACCATGGGAGTTGGTTAACATGTTTATAGAGTTTGTGAGTCTAGGGGATCCTAGCAGGAGGATGTTTGATGATGGTGCGGGAATGCACGAGTACTGGTTAAGTACTGTTTCTGGATTGTGGTAGTGCCTGCTAGTGATCCTAAGGACCTGTTTGTGGAACATGTAACCATGTGAACAGCGCAAAGCACAGGGCTGATATGGGTAGGCTTAGTTAAGTAACATATTGCTTTCCCAGTTTTGTGGATATTCGGAGGAGAAGGACAGGATGCGACTTCCTGGACTTAGGTGATTGAGT
>JBNLFC010000653.1:0-775 GCA_050305335.1 Leptospirales bacterium | reverse complement strand
TCTTTATTATGTCTCGTATTATTTCCGGGTCGGTGGATTCGGGAGTGTTCATACGCCCGGTAATCTTTCCCGGTCTGCAAGGCAGAGCAACCAATAATTTCCCAATTCCCGGAGCAATTCCTGGTAAAAAAATGGTGACCTCAGTCCAGGGGGGAGAATTTATGGAGAGTCCCCGGCATGGTAAAAAGTGCCTTCTTCATAAATTGCGAGGATCTTTCATGCTCCTGAAAAAGATCAGGATGGTCGGTTTCAAATCATTTGCGGACGAGACAATCGTCACACCCGGACCCGGTATTACTGCCGTTGTAGGTCCGAACGGGTGTGGTAAATCTAATATTGTCGACGCGGTCCGCTGGGTTCTGGGCGAAAAGTCCGGGCGGGCTCTGCGCGGCCAGAGCATGGAAGACGTTATATTCATGGGCTCCGAGACCCGTAAGCCGGGTGGAATGGCCGAGGTTGAACTCCATTTCAACAACACAACGCGACTGCTCCATGTAGATCAAGACGAGGTCAGCATTGGCAGACGCATTTATCTAAACAGCGCCAGTGAGTATCTGCTCAACGGAAAGCGAACAACCCGACGTGAGATCGAAAGGATCTTTATGGATACAGGGATCGGTAAAACGGCTTACTCCATTATGGAGCAGGGCCGCATGTCCGAGATCCTCAAGGCATCTGCCGAGGAGCGCCGCAATCTTTTTGACGAAGCCGCCGGCGTTTCCAGGTTCAAAGCCGAGCGTGCAGAGACGATGACACGTCTTAATGATACCGAACA
>JBNLFC010000652.1:243-777 GCA_050305335.1 Leptospirales bacterium | reverse complement strand
GGTGGGGACGACGTCAAGTCATCATGGCCCTTACGACCTGGGCTACACACGTGCTACAATGGGGAGTACAAAGGGCAGCCAAGCCGCGAGGTGGAGCAAATCCCGTAAAACTTCTCGTAGTCCGGATTGGAGTCTGCAACTCGACTCCATGAAGTCGGAATCGCTAGTAATCGCGAATCAGAATGTCGCGGTGAATACGTTCCCGGGCCTTGTACACACCGCCCGTCACACCATGGGAGTGGGTTGCAAAAGAAGTGGGTAGTCTAACCTTCGGGAGGGCGCTCACCACTTTGTGATTCATGACTGGGGTGAAGTCGTAACAAGGTAGCCGTAGGGGAACCTGCGGCTGGATCACCTCCTTAAACGATAGACTGCCTGCCTGTAAGTGCTCACACGCATTGCTTGATCAACTGGAATCAATAAGATTTGTTAGTCGCTAGTATCTAGTCCGAGTTACTAGAGTGTTTATCTCTAGCGGCCGACAACTAGTGGCTACAGACCCGGATATAGGCCTGTAGCTCAGCTGGTTAGAGC
>JBNLFC010000652.1:0-233 GCA_050305335.1 Leptospirales bacterium | reverse complement strand
CCCTGATAAGGGTGAGGTCGGAGGTTCAAATCCTCCCAGGCCCACCAATTTTGCGCATAACGGCGTTAAAGCTTCGCTCATGTGCTGGCGCACACGACGCGAATCTTTGCCTTGTTCTGCACAAACTTCCTGCGAAGGAAGCATTGGTTCTGGGATTATGTTGGATTTGAAATTAAGCCGAGCGCTTAATGAGAATAACCCGTAAAAGGGGGCCATAGCTCAGCTGGGAGAGC
>JBNLFC010000651.1:0-788 GCA_050305335.1 Leptospirales bacterium | reverse complement strand
TAGTTTTTCTACCGGCATTGTTTCCGGACTTGATAAAGTGGGAGGATTTGTGGGAGCTACTACGGGAACAGTGCAGTATTGCTACTCCAGCGGCGCCGTCAGCGGCACAACCCCTGGCGGTTTTACGGAGACCAATACAGGAACCATTACCGGCAGCTATTATAACTCAACCCTGGCCGGGCAGACAGACGCAAATGCCACCGATATCGATCTGACAGTACAGGGTAATTTTTCCGGCTGGGATTTCACAAACACCTGGGCCATCGACAGCAGTATTAACGGCGGGTACCCCTACCTGCAGTAGGGGGCACTTCTAGCCCTCATCCCCCTAACCCCCTTCTCCCAGATAATAAATAATGGAAGGGAGAAGGGGGGGCAAGAGGTAAACTGTGCGCATATACATTAACCCTCTCTATTGTGCCGTTCATCCCCTGTTTCGTAACGTTCATCAATATACCATTGGTACCCGGTTAATTTTTCAGTATATTCCCGGTGAATTTTAGTTAGGCATTCCCCCGCCTTCGCCGGGGGAATATAAATAATTCCGAGGTTACAACATGAAAATAAAAGCATTCAAAGGGATATCTCTCAAAATTCTGCAGATGGGTCTGCTGATGATCATGATTTCTCTCTCCTTATCATCCTGCGACTTTTTGGGAAGTTCGGAAAAGAAAAAAACCTCTCCCGCGGATACAGGCCCTCCCGGTAATGCGTCAGCCCTCTCCATCGTCACCATCGGGGGAGGGAGCATCTCTCTCACCTGGAGCGATCCCGCCGACAGCGATCTG
>JBNLFC010000650.1:0-800 GCA_050305335.1 Leptospirales bacterium | reverse complement strand
ACTTTCAAGCGAAGTCATCTGTCATTGGCCATAGCTCAACTGGGAGAGCGCCTGCCTTGCACGCAGGAGGTCGGGAGTTCGATCCTCCCTGGCTCCACCAAGTCTTAGGAGTGCCAAGTGCCTAGCGATCGAAACGTTAGTCACTTTGCATTTGCAAAGTAAAGCTCTTTAAAAATTAGGTAAGATCGCAGATAGGCGGATGTCGTGAGACATCCAATATCTAATTAGTATCTAAGTTCTCAAACTTAGTTACTTGGGTATGTTGCATTTGTACGAACGACCTGACTCCAGAATTTTTGGGGTTATATGGTCAAGTGATTAAGCGCATACGGTGGATGCCTAGGCGGTAGGAGGCGATGAAGGACGTTGTAGCTTGCGATAAGCTTCGGGGAGCCAGCAAACAGGCTTTGATCCGGAGATCTCCGAATGGGAAAACCCACCTGTCATAAGGCAGGTATCTTGCACTGAATACATAGGTGTAAGAGGCTAACCCGGGGAACTGAAACATCTAAGTACCCGGAGGAAAAGAAATCAACCGAGATTCCCTCAGTAGCGGCGAGCGAAAGGGGACCAGCCCTTAAGCTGTGATGTGATTAGTGGAACAGTCTGGAAAGTCTGGCGATACAGGGTGATAGCCCCGTACACGAAAATCTATTCGCAGTGAAATCGAGTAAGGCGGGACACGTGTTATCCTGCTTGAATATGGGGGGACCATCCTCCAAGGCTAAATACTCTCTACCGACCGATAGTGAACCAGTACCGTGAGGGAAAGGCGAAAAGAACCCCGTTGAGGGGAGTGA
>JBNLFC010000649.1:0-801 GCA_050305335.1 Leptospirales bacterium | reverse complement strand
CTACCCGACGAGATGGATAAAACTAGATCACAGTTACATATGTTTTAAAGAATTTTTAAACCAACTTAATTTACTCTACAAATATAGAATGAACATATATGCGTGCTTGATTACCTGGAAAAAACCTCTAGAGAAATTAAAAATCTCCAGTCGTAATTTTTCTCCAAATATGGATGTCATATGCTTGCAAGATTGATAAAAATAATTTATAGGATCTACAAATTATAGCATTTTAAACTCCACATTTAATCATAGCTATTTATGTAACATATCTCAGTGTTTAATGTTGTCAGTAATATATTTTCTTTAATTTTTAATGAAGTGTTAATATCACTACATAGCTGCTTAGATCCAATATATACAAATTATCCCATAGTAACACGTGGGGTATTCAACTTTTTTAAATCAACTTAATTTTTTTTATATTTGCAACAGAATAAGATTTACAGACCACGTGAGCAAATGAGTCGCATTATGGGCTACGTCCACTCTTTGGACCGAAATGATATACTTAAGTTCATTTATTGTTCCATGATCCGATTTCTTATATAATTATTTTTTTAATGTTAGCCCCATGTAATAGGAATCTAATAATATTATCATTTTAAGTTTGATTATATTTTTTTTGAATTAGAATCAACATGTGAATTCATATAAATTTAAATTATTTTAAAATCTTGCAGTAAATAGAAGTTTTAAAATCCCGCAGCAACGTACAGGGTTATCAACTAGTTTTTTGGATTCTAGAAGATCTTAATACTTCTAATGTAGTAAATGCTATTGTAATTTTGTTACATCGGT
>JBNLFC010000648.1:0-805 GCA_050305335.1 Leptospirales bacterium | reverse complement strand
AGAGATGGCAACGGGTACAAACCCACCGGGTTTAGGCTTCTCAGACCCATACCCACCAAAGAAAAATCCTCCCACAGGTTACCCATTTATTGTCACGGGTAGAGGTTTTATCCCAAACCCACTGGGTTAAAAAAACCATCGGGTAACCCACCTCAATTTTTTGACAATATGTTACAACAAAAAATAGTACTTAGTGTAACACCTCATGTCTCTAAACCACATGATTATGTTAATCACATGTTTATGAGACTCTAAGTGTTGATCAAATTCGAAGTCTAGAATCAAATTTGATGTTTGCAAATTCTGGATTAGTGTGGACCATTAGGCTCGGTTGTGGATTTTTCATAATTAATCTAGACCGAGTTAGTCTCCACTTCCAAAATAGAATTTGTTCCTGATATCATGATCTACAAGTGTGCAAATTTGCATAAATTTTGGAGCTGGGGAGACAATTGTTTCAAGTGTCCAAAGATAGCTACTTAACCCAGATTCCAGACTTAGCAGGTTTTGCTGGAAAATTCTTATCGGTTAGCCACTTTGTGAGGGCAATAACTTCCTCAATTGTGGGAATTACCTTGTGCATGTCCACATGGTCGTAGTGCAAAGTTTATAGAACACCATGGAGCACACCTTGTCCAAAATGGAGCTCTGGTGAAGTTCCTATAGCTGTTGCAACTAAGCTAATTGACCACAATTTAGTCAAACTGTTTTTGACTCGGAATTTTTGGAATAATTCAAAATCCGTGGAGAATTGGGGAAAATGTCAATTGGGAAAAGTGTTCCAAATTTAATTTCCTACCTCCAT
>JBNLFC010000647.1:0-841 GCA_050305335.1 Leptospirales bacterium | reverse complement strand
GGAAAAGCCCAAACCAGATGGCTTGCCATCTGGGGTTGTGGGACCGCGATGTGGTATGTGGATAGATAGCAGAACAGAATGGAAAGTCTGGCCATAGTGGGTGATAGCCCCGTATGCGAAATCTTGATACAGCCTAGCGGTATCCCGAGTAGGGCGGGGCACGTGAAACTTTGTCTGAATCTGGGGGGACCACCCTCCAAGGCTAAATACGACTTAACGACCGATAGTGAACCAGTACCGTGAGGGAAAGGTGAAAAGCACCCCGTTGAGGGGAGTGAAATAGACCTGAAACCATGGACCTACAAGCAGTGGGAGCACTATGTATGTACAGTGTGACCGCGTACCTTTTGTATAATGGGCCAACGACTTATGCCTCAGTGGCAAGGTTAAGCTTTTAAGCGGAGCCGTAGCGAAAGCGAGTCTGAATAGGGCGACAAAGTCACTGGGGATAGACCCGAAGCCAGGCGATCTATCCATGAGCAGGTTGAAGCGGTGGTAAGACATCGTGGAGGACCGAACCCACATTGGCTGAAGACAATGGGGATGACTTGTGGATAGGGGTGAAAGGCCAATCAAGCCTGGCCATAGCTGGTTCTCTCCGAAAGCTATTTAGGTAGCGCCTCATGTATTACCCTCGGGGGTAGAGCACTGAATGGGCTAGGGGGCTTCACCGCTTACCAAACCTAATCAAACTCCGAATACCGTTGAGTGCAGCATGGGAGACAGACGGCGGGTGCTAACGTCCGTCGTCAAGAGGGATACAACCCAGACCAACAGCTAAGGTCCCCAAGTGTATGTTAAGTGGTAAACGAGGTGGAAAGGCAATAACAGCCAGGAGGTT
>JBNLFC010000646.1:0-882 GCA_050305335.1 Leptospirales bacterium | reverse complement strand
GTTGCCAGCATTCAGGCTGATGACCTGGATTTGGTTGGAGAGATCATGCTGGCTGTATCCGAAGTAGCTCGGTTGGAAGGATTAGAGAACTTCCGCCTGGTTGCGAATAACGGTGCAGAGGCGGGGCAGAGTGTCTTCCATCTCCATTTTCATGTACTGGGCGGACGTCCATTCTCGTGGCCTCCTGGATAGCACCCAGGCCGCCAAAGCTGGGAGGAATGTCAGGTTTTTGAAGAGAAAATGACCATGACTACCCCCCTCAGAATCAGTACAATGAAAGTATGAACTACTATGCTGCATTAATGTAAACCAGCGTCACAAATCCAATGGCGTTTTAATGAGGCAATTCCAATTACCGCACTTGAGTAATCACTTAAACCAAATTTGGAGGATTAATGAAAGTCTCACAACGTATGACTTCTGATCCCATCACTGTTACCCCGGATCATAGTTACTCAGAGACTGTAGCTCTGATGCGAGAGAATAACATCAGGCGGTTACCGGTTGTTGATAAGAAGGGCAAACTGATCGGAATAGTCTCGGAGACAGATATTTTAAGTACTGCTCCTTCTCCGGCAACCTCTCTCAGTATTTATGAGATACATACGCTCTTAGACAAACTAAAAATTAAGCAGATCATGGCAAAACCGGTATATGCAGTAGACGAAAATGCCGATCTGGCCTTCTGTGCCAAGATGATGGTGGAGAAGCAGATAAGCTGCTTGCCTGTTGTGCGAGATGGTAAACCCGTTGGTATCATTACGGAAACCGATATATTTAAAATGATGGCAGAAATGTTAGGCAGTGACGAGCCTGGCTACCGGTTGACCATCCGGGCATCGGAAGCCAGCGGAATATTGGCTAGCATCACAAAGGTGATCT
>JBNLFC010000645.1:0-884 GCA_050305335.1 Leptospirales bacterium | reverse complement strand
GCTATAGGGGTGAGACATGTGAGCCGGTGGCCCTGGGTTACAGTTGGGTAACCGAGGTGCAGTGTCATGCTTAGTAGTTGTCTAGGTATAGGTGCTATTCTCTACAATTGAACCACTTGTTGAGTCTTTCTTGTTTTAAGTTGCATGTCATTATTTCTTACACTTGCTGAGTACGTTATGTACTCACACTTGCCCTATTTCTTGTATATTGCTGCTATGTTCTGCTTCTCAGAAGATGAGGAATACTTTGATGAAGACTTCTTCTAGGCGTGCGAAACCCCCGGTCATCTGCCTGTGGAAATATGGTGTCCATTCCGCTGTTTAGTCCTTTCTGGACTTGTAATAAGTTTTGTAATAAGATACGATATAATAAAGACATTGGTATTCTGTGCTTACATTCTGACCGTATGTATGACAACTTGATCCTGGGCATACATACGATGAGCATCCGGTTTTGGTCTTAAAAATTGGGTGTGACAACTTGATAGTAGGATGAGTCCCGATCTTCCGAGAGGTACGGGTAAGTCGATTGGTGGAGATCTCGACGTTGATGACGAAGGCTCCGAACAGCGTCGGTTCAAACCTGTGCAGTCACTACACCACGGCTCCGTTGGTTACCAACCCGTGCTCACACGAATTGGCCTTGCCAAGAAGGCTATGTCCCTGCAAGCGAATCGAGAACACAAGCAAGAACAGGAAAGAACAATCTTGAATTGCAGATGAATAATTAGCTCACAAAAGTTGGGGTCTTACAAACCGAATGTCAGTGAAACTGTTCTTAACAGATTAATCTAAGCAAAACCCGCATAAAATGATGGCGACTACTGAATATAAAGGGTCTAGGGTGGTGGGCGAACCCTAGGACGCGTTACTAATAGACTCCA
>JBNLFC010000644.1:0-912 GCA_050305335.1 Leptospirales bacterium | reverse complement strand
AAACATGTTTAAGGGTTGAGTTTTAAAGTTCATTGAAATATTGAGTATTGATTGAAGTAGTGAGTAACAAGATTAATAAGTTACTAAGAGCATATGGTGGATGCCTAGGCTCTCAGAGGCGATGAAAGACGTGATAAGCTGCGATAAGCTGCGGGGAGGTGCAAATAACTATTGATCCGCAGATTTCTGAATGGGATAACCCAGTATATTGAAGATATACTATCCGCAAGGAGGCAAACCCGGGGAACTGAAACATCTAAGTACCCGGAGGAAGAGAAAACAATAGTGATTTCCCAAGTAGTGGCGAGCGAACGCGGATTAGCCCAAACCAGTTCCGTTTAGGCGGGATTGGGGTTGTAGGACCTGCATAATCAAATAAAACAGAAGTAGAATCGTTTGGAAAGACGAACCAGAGACGGTGATAGTCCGGTACATGTAATGTTTTAGGCGAGGCGGGTATCCTGAGTAGCGCGGGACACGAGAAATCCTGTGTGAATCTGCCGGGACCATCCGGTAAGGCTAAATACTACTGAGAGACCGATAGTGAACCAGTACCGTGAGGGAAAGGTGAAAAGTACCCCGAACAGGGGAGTGAAATAGTACCTGAAACCGTTTGCTTACAAGCAGTGGGAGCACGATGGTTATCGCTTTGGCGGTATCCCGTGTGACCGCGTGCCTTTTGCATAATGAGTCAGCGAGTTACTTTACGTAGCAAGGTTAAGCCGCCAGGTGTAGCCGTAGCGAAAGCGAGTCTTAATAGGGCGATCAGTTGCGTGGAGTAGACCCGAAACCAAGTGATCTATCCATGGCCAGGGTGAAGCGCCAGTAAAATGGCGTGGAGGCCCGAACCGTTGTAGGTTGAAAACTGCTCGGATGAGCTGTGGATAGGGGTGAAAGGCCAAACAAACTTGG
>JBNLFC010000643.1:0-912 GCA_050305335.1 Leptospirales bacterium | reverse complement strand
GGACGTTAGCACCCGATGTCTGTCTGCCGTATATCACTTTCCGGTATTCGGAGTTTGCTATCGCGGGGTAAATCGCAGTGACCCCCCCAACGATGACAGTGCTCTACCCCCGGAAGTGTCCGTACGACGCACTACCTAAATAGTTTTCGGGGAGAACCAGCTATTTCCGAGTTTGTTTAGCCTTTCACCCCTATCCACAGCTCATCCCCTAATTTTTCAACATTAGTGGGTTCGGACCTCCAGTACCTGTTACGGCACCTTCATCCTGGCCATGGATAGATCACTCGGTTTCGGGTCTACATCCAGCTACTAAAGCGCCCTATTAAGACTCGCTTTCGCTACGCCTCCCCTATTCGGTTAAGCTCGCAACTGAACGTAAGTCGCTGACCCATTATACAAAAGGTACGCAGTCACCCCTGCTTCAAACACCCTCCGGATGTTCTCAGCAGGGCCGACCACAACGCTTCGCGTTGCAGTCACCTTCGACAGCAACACTGGCATCGCAGTCACCCACTTCACTCCTTCCTAATACTTTTGAAGCGCATCGCTTCGCGATGCACCTCGAAAGAAGGCGCTTGAAGCAGGGGCTCCCACTGTTTGTATGCATGCGGTTTCAGGATCTATTTCACTCCCCTCCCGGGGTTCTTTTCGCCTTTCCCTCACGGTACTGGTTCACTATCGGTCGATCACGAGTATTTAGCCTTGGAGGATGGTCCCCCCATCTTCAGACAGGATTCCACGTGTCCCGCCCTACTCAAGGACCTGCTATGCTTCTACCCATACGGGGCTATCACCCTCTATGGCCCGACTTTCCAGACGGTTTTGGTTCTAATATGTAGGCCACTGGCCTGGTTCGCGTTCGCTCGCCACTACTAACGAAGTCTCGGTTGATGTCCTTTCCTCCGGCTACTT
>JBNLFC010000642.1:0-852 GCA_050305335.1 Leptospirales bacterium | reverse complement strand
CTTGGCTAATAACTTGCTTAAAAGTGATTAGTAGTAGGTGCTAGTAGGCTTGAGTCCATTATTTCACTTGAAGCCTTGCATGTCTTGAATCCATGGCCTTCGGGTCACGACGGATAAGTCTTGCTGAGCGTAGTCGCTCAAGCTTTGCTTTGTAACTTTTTGCTGTGCAGGTTTCTTCTTCTCTTTTTTCTAGTGATGCTGATGATGGAAGTCAGTGGGAACTCTATGTTTCAAAGAATTGGATTCCGTACTGGAGCCCGTCACAGGCGTAGAGTTGCCGAAGGAGGTCTTCACCTCTAGGGTGAGGTGAATGCCCTTGATCGTCGAGTGAAACGCTTCCGCAAACATGTTCTATCTTTTGAAGAACATTCTGCTTCTTATCCTTGTAATCTTTAAACTAAAGTGTAATAACTTAATTCTAAATGAAATTATGGTTTTGAATGCTTCGTATGTGTGTTTACATGCATTCTCGCTTCATCGAGAATCCCCCGATATGATCTTGGGAGACAAACCCCTCATTTCTGAGGTGGTTCTGTCACAGACATGAATTGATTTTTTGTTCGATTCTTATCGTCAGTCTCACGCGTGTTCATGTCAGCATCAATTCGTGCTTCTGCTGTGGTTTCTAATCTGGTTTCGAGAGCCAATAGCTATTCAATAGCTATGCGGTCTTGATCGAGTTAGAAGAGAGGCACATCAGGTCAATTTCAAGATATATGCCAAGTTCGTTTGAGGAATTTTGATTGCCTTCCATTCACCCCCATCTGTTCGCCTTCTTTGATCCTTCAATTGGTATCAAAGTCAGTTTGGTCACTAGTTAGCTTTAACAGGCTTTGTGACCCGAAGGTGACA
>JBNLFC010000641.1:0-939 GCA_050305335.1 Leptospirales bacterium | reverse complement strand
TTTCACCCCTAGGCACAACTCATCCCGACCTTTTTCAACAGGTGTGGGTTCGGACCTCCAATAAGTGTTACCTTATCTTCAGCCTGCTCATGGCTAGATCACTCGGTTTCGGGTCTAATGCAACTAACTAAAGCGCCCTATTAAGACTCGCTTTCGCTGCGCCTACACCTATCGGCTTAAGCTTGCTCGTGAGACCAAGTCGTTGACCCATTATACAAAAGGTACGCCGTCAGGCTTGCGCCCTCCGACTGCTTGTAGGCATCCGGTTTCAGGTTCTATTTCACTCCCCTCGTCGGGGTGCTTTTCACCTTTCCCTCACGGTACTGGTTCGCTATCGGTCATGCACGAGTACTTAGGCTTGGAGGGTGGTCCCCCCATGTTCAGACAGGATTTCACGTGTCCCGCCCTACTCAAGGACAATAAGCTTTATACGCGTACGGGGCTATCACCCACTATGGCCGAACTTTCCAGATCGTTCCACTTTATAACTTATTGCCACTGGCCTGGTCCGCGTTCGCTCGCCACTACTTGCGGAGTCTCGGTTGATGTCCTTTCCTGCAGGTACTTAGATGTTTCAGTTCCCTGCGTTCGCTTCTTACACCCTATTTTATTCAGGTGAAGATACTCTGTATCAATGCTTAGAAACCCAAAACGTCGCTAGACGGTTTGGATTTTCTAAGCATTTAGAGTGGGTTCCCCCATTCGGATATCCACGGATCAAAGCTTATTCGCAGCTCCCCACGGCTTTTCGCAGCGTATCACGTCCTTCATCGCCTGTGCATGCCAAGGCATCCACCAAATGCCCTTTTGACACTTGATCGTTCTCATTGCCAATGCGCATCATTTTCATAATGCCATTGACGTGTTTTGGTACGCTCCTCATTGAAGTTACGCCGAGCAACTTCGAGGTCGTACCTAAGACCAGCTTCTCGAGATAAT
>JBNLFC010000640.1:0-993 GCA_050305335.1 Leptospirales bacterium | reverse complement strand
TGGAAAAGCAGAAAGTGAAGGAAGTGAGTAAGAGCGTACGGGGGATGCCTAGGCATCGTGTGCCGATGAAGGACGTGGTACACTGCGAAAAGCTTCGGTGAGGTGTGTGCAACCGCTTGAGCCGAAGATGTCCGAATGGGGAAACCCGCATGGGGGCATGCCCATGCAACTGCAACTGAACACATAGGTTGTGGTAGGGAACCGGGGGAACTGAAACATCTAAGTACCCTGAGGAAAGGAAAGGATTCTGCGAGTAGTGGCGAGCGAAAGCGGAAGAGCCCAAACCAGCGCAAGCTGGGGTTGTAGGACATGCGAGAAAGCGACGGAAGTGCTAAACGAGCGATCTGGAAAGGTCGACCAAAGAGGGTGAAAGTCCCGTAGTTGAAAGCGTTGAAGGCGCGAGCATGGACCTGAGTACTGCCGGGCACGCTAATCCGGTAGGAAGCTGGGGAGTCCACTCTCCAAGGCTAAATACACTTGGCGACCGATAGTGAACAAGTACCGTGAGGGAAAGGTGAAAAGTACCCTGAACAAGGGGGTGAAATAGTACCTGAAACCATACACTTACAAGCGGTCGGAGCCCAGCGATTGGGTGACGGCGTGCCTTTTGCATAATGAGCCTACGAGTTACACTTCACTGGCAAGATTAACCCGTTCAGCGGGGCAGTCGGAGCGAAAGCGAGTCTTAATAGGGCGTGCAGTCAGTGGAGGTAGACGCGAAACCTTGTGATCTACCCATGTCCAGGTTGAAGTTCCGGTAACACGGGATGGAGGACCGAACCAGTAAACGTTGAAAAGTTTTTGGATGAGGTGTGGGTAGGGGTGAAAGGCCAATCAAACCTGGAGATAGCTGGTACTCCCCGAAATGTATTTAGGTACAGCCTCGGTTGATAACCCTGCGGGGGTAGGGCACTGGATGGGCTAGGGGGCTTCACCGCCTACCAAACCCAACCAAACCTCGAATACCGCGTGGGTGTTTACCGGGAGTGAGAC
>JBNLFC010000639.1:0-1154 GCA_050305335.1 Leptospirales bacterium | reverse complement strand
ATTGTGACGTCAACTCTGTTAGCAAACGGTCACGAACCACGCCCAACTATTGGTTCCGTTAATGCCTCGGAGTTTTTTGTAACGGTTGCCCAGGTGGTGATTTTTATTACAGTGCTTTTCTCTGATCTGGTAGCAAACTGGACGGTGATTCTTGGTTTGCTGCTGGGAGGAATAATCGCTGCGCCATTTGCGGCATGGGTATGCCAGCGGGTACAACCTCGTCGCCTGATGGTCATTGTCGGGGTGCTCATTGTGCTGCTCAACCTGCGTGTATTGGTTCCTGTTGTACAGGATCTTGGTTCACAGGTATTTGTCGCTTTTGCGGGGTAACTGAATTGATCTGACTGAATGGGATGATTCTTATTCTAGGCAAGCTGAGCCTGAATCGAAAGACCATCCCATTCTCCCCATCGTTCGACAATCTGCCCATCACGAACGGTGATAATCTCAATTCCCTGAAAACGAATCATTCTTCTGGTTGGCTCTACATCCATAAATTTAGCCCGATGAGTCCCCGTTGCCGTCCAGCGGATAGCGATTTTTCCAGTAGCGGTATCGACAATCAGATCGTCAATGTTTGTATAGAAATCGGGAAACACTTCATAGAGTTGTTCAATAGATCTGCGGTAACTTTCTCGATCTGAAGGACGTCCTGCGGGACTCCGGTCAAGAAAATCAGGAGCATGGAGAGAATCAAAGGTGGAGAGATCACCGGGACGCCAGATCTCTTCAATCCAGCGAACAGCGACAGAGGCCAATTGATTATCACTCATTGAAAATCACCTTTCTCATCAACAAACAGCCCACTCCATGCGGAGCAGGCTGTCGTATTTTTCATACTGAAGTGCGTAAGTCCTATCTATATCAACTATCGAAGGATGATTACTCAAATGATAGCAGCTCATCCTTGCCTGTTTCACGTATCTCCAGCAAATCGACCTCATCCAATTGATCAAAGGCGGCTTTCATTTTGTCTGCGTCGGCCCCCTCTTCGAGGAAGCTTAACAGCCCTTTGCCGCTCTCGGGATCTTCATAGGCGGCAATCGAACTGATATCACCACCGGCTTCAAAGATGGCCTGTGTGATCTTGGCGAGTATCCCTTTGGCTTCCGATGCCCGAATGGTCAACCGGTAACCGGGGTCGTCACTGCCCC
>JBNLFC010000638.1:0-1375 GCA_050305335.1 Leptospirales bacterium | reverse complement strand
GTTCTGCATATGGTGCTGGATTTCTGGGCCGCCGGAGCTTTCAGGGTTGACCGCTGGCCAGCCAGATCTTAAAATCGAGCCGGATTTGTTCTATTACTGATAGCGGAGGGGCCGAAGAGTTCAATTTCTGGGTTTCAGCGGGCACACAATGAGACTTTACCGAACCCGTTTTCTTCTACAGAAGAGCGGGTTTTTTTAGTCAACTGCCGGAGACACACCCGGGTTGATGTGATCGATATCCTGAGACGAGGCATGGGCACAACCTGAGTCGATGCTCTGTCCATCCATGTCCAGGGCATCGACCGTTTCGCTTCCTGTTCCACTATCAGGTGTGCCATGCACGTTTGGTTTTGAGGCCACAAGGTTGGCCATCAGGTCACTGTTTTCCCGATCATACTACGTTTAACTTATGACCTGGGTCAAGGAGGAGCGTTGACGTCGGCTGGATCGACGTGTTATAAGCTTCTCGGTTGATACTTGTAGTTCTTTCGTTCTTCAACAGAAAGGACATGTGGAAGCATTTCTCGTTCACACGCTCCAAATACTTTGAAGTTTTCGCGACCTTGACGAAGTGTGATGGAATGGTTTGGACCAGATTCAACATCTAATTCATCTACATCTTGCCCATCGTCCTCCCAGAAACAAATTGGGCAAATGAGGAAATTCCCTCGTTCAGGCAATGAAATGTAATCGCAGCAGGGACACTGCTCACGGGGGGTTGGATCTGCTGGCTCATACCATTGGATTTCTTTTTTCCCGAAAAGAGTTTTTAACCAGTGCATCATCTTTGTTACTTATAACGAACGAGCGTTTCGTTATGGTGTAGTTCGTAGCATCTGAATAGGCCACCTTTCTTTTGCGACTTCATCAAAAAGCCATGCAATCAACTGATATGGTACGCTTTTTCGGTAGCAGTTGAAGACTACTTTCCCAATTTCGTCGTAGTGGAATACCTCAGCGATTACTTCGATAGTTTCATTAGTTCGATCAGATAATTCCAGGTATACACCGTTTCGCTGAACATCACTGCCAAAAATAATCTCGTATTTTCTGCCTTCGTATTCTTTTAGTTTACTCATATCTTAACACCTGGCTTACGTGATGGTTTGTAGCTCGCCAGAACACTCATTGCTACATGTAATTATATTGCGCCTAATGTTATATATCGGTCCAGAAGGTTTTTTGCGTCCACACCGGTAAATGGTTAAGGCTTCCCTGTTATTTCAGCAATCCATTTTTCAGCATCTTCAATATTTCTAAAAACCCTGCTATTGAAAGGCTCATAAGAAGAATGGCCTTTCCACATTCGACCGAGTCCATAAAGTAGGTCTTTGCTCGCGACGATGGCCATAATCATATTTGAATTTACTTTTGC
>JBNLFC010000637.1:0-1412 GCA_050305335.1 Leptospirales bacterium | reverse complement strand
GTCCACTTTCAAAAACTCTACGGCCCTGTTGAGACAGGAACTGATGGTCAGGCCCACCACCTCTACGCGGTCGGTAACCCTGGCTGTATCTTCCTTCGCCGCATCGAGTATCGCTTGCTTGAGAGGGTCCATATTTTCGCCTGAAAAAGCGGTTTAAGAGGCGCGATTGGACATAATCTTCCTCTTTTCCTGTCTCTTTACCGTATATATCGGTATTTCGTCGGCTGTAGAGACAACAGGGCCGAAATTTTCTATCGTCCATTTTATGGAATTGAAGTTCAGTAATCCAGCAAAAAGCTTAAAATGGGTTGCTTCATTCTGCGCAATTACCTCTCAATGGAGAGAGTCTTCGATTCGATGTTAAACCCCGATGCCATACAAACAGATCACATTTAGAAACGCAAATCCGCTCTACCACGATGACGCCCTGCAAAAGCTGATGAATTCTCTCCAGGGGGGGGATCGACAGATATTTGGCGGTTATATCGATTCCTTAAAGGAAAAGAATATTAGAGAAGTTTTTCTGATCACGTCCCGGGTGGGGGAGGTAACGATCCTTGCAGAAGCAATCCGCCATGCCGGACTCGTATGCACGATTGTTGACTCCTCCATACTTCATTCCGGAAAATTCTCGATTGTCCGTGAAACAAACCTGGGTGTCCTCAGAGGACTTAAAAACCACAGCGTTATGCTGCTTCACTCCATGGAACATCCCATGGAGGATCTGGAGTACCTTGCTTCTATCCTCTTTGCAATGGGAGATACCCGCCTGACTGTAGATGTCTGCCTTCGGATATTTCACATTCCCTATTCTCAGAGCGAACCGTTCACCAGCCTGAACCGCTATGCAAGATTTGTGATGAATCGCGGTGTTGACACAGAAGAGGCAGAAAAGCCGGCTGCTCCCCCTCCGGAGGATAGCACGTCAGCGCAGAAAGAGAAGGTAGCTACAAAAAAGAAATCATTTCATCCGTCTAGATTTACCATCCGTATCAAACTGGCTACCATCTCTACAGCCATCATCGTTTCAGCCATGCTGATCATGATCCTTCTGGCCACCACGCTGTTCAAATATCATACCACCACTCTCATTCAGGAGTATAACCTGAGTCTGGCCAGATTGATCGGTCAAAAGGTGGAAGATGATCTCAAATACTCCGCTTACCGCATTCAAACTTTCAGTGAATTGATCCATGGGACGGCTTTGAAAAACCCCACCATTCGAGCTCAGTTCTTCAAAAGGAATCCGGAATTCATCGCCTTTCTGACACTCTCCCGCCAGGATGGTGTTCCGGTCAGAAAGGAAAGCATATTCAACGACTTTTACATCCATGAAAACCACCTGGACCCGGGTCTCTTCGACGGTCTTACGCCTCAATTTACCGGTCTTTACCAGAAAGCCTCTTCCGGTG
>JBNLFC010000636.1:0-1521 GCA_050305335.1 Leptospirales bacterium | reverse complement strand
GATCGCAGGGCTTCCAGCAGAAGCTCTGCTCTCCCGCTCACAGGGATAATAGCGCAGAGCGTCAGCTCATCTACGCCGGACGTATATTGGGTTGACCGTAGAGCCATATACAGAATATTGCATCGGGTGGAACGATTCCGAGCCTATATAAAATTAATTCGAGTCTACCAGTGGACAAAGTCAGGTTTTATTATCCTGCCCTTTCTATTTTCAACAAAATTGCCCGAAGCAGTGGCATCTCCGCTGGGGCCGGGTGCCCTTTACAACTACTGGCACCTTATTCTGGCATTTTTTGGATTTTCCTTTCTGGCAAGTTCTATTTATGTCATCAATGACTACCGCGACCGATTGGAAGATCGAAATGATCCGCGTAAAAGGCATCGCCCCATTGCCTCGGGCAGGGTCTCCAGTCTGGAAGCGCTGGGTTTGATTCTATTTCTCTTCGTTGCGGGTATCGTATCGGGTGTCTTTCTACCCGGGCAGGTGCTGTTTCTTTTCATTGTCTATTATCTGCTGAATCTTTTCTACAACTGGATTGGTAAGAGGGTGATCCTTCTCGATGTTTTCATCATATCTGTGGGGTATGTGCTACGGGTCATGGTGGGAGCATTTGCCCTTTCGGTGGAGGCCAGCCCCTGGATGTTGAGTACAACTTTTTTCCTCGCTTTATTTCTCGGTTTCTTCAAGCGATACTACGAGGTCCTTACCGGGGAGGAGGAAGTGCTGATTGGTGGAGTCTATCGTTCAGAAACTCTGAGGCAATTTACCTCCATTGCCGCAGCTCTTTCCATACTGAATTATTCCATTTATTGCATTCAAGGACCCCATGCTAATTCACAGTTGATCTGGACCATTCCGCTGGTAGTCCTCGGCATCTTTCGGTATTATGTACTACTGCAAGAACCGGAGAAACTGAAAGATGGCAATCCTTCGGACCTCCTTCTGGCCGATCGTTTTTTGATCATTGTAGGATTCGTGTGGATATTTTTGAGCGCTGTTTTGCTACTCAATCCTGGCAGGTTGATCTTTCCTGCTTTTTTTTATCCCGGTTGATTCTCCAGGAGTTGAATTGGTCTCATTGATAACCTGCCGTGAACAAGTTCTGTATAGTTGATGTTTAAAAAAGTCCATTACAAGGAATAGATCAATGGTGAGAAGTGTGTCTACAGGCAAAAAAAAGGGAGGGAGATTGGGAATACTTGCTGGTCGCGGAGAACTTCCTTTTCTGGCGGCCCGGCGTGCTATCTACGAAGGCGAAGATGTTCGTATTTTTCTCTTCGTGGATGTGCAAGTGCCTCCGGATCTTCGCTCCATCACACGTCATGTAGTGATTACTAAAATGTTTCGCTCGGTTATGGCTTCCATGAAAAAAGAGGGGGTAGACAGGTTGATACTCCTTGGCAAAGCCACAAGAGATCTTCTATATGACAATCCCTCCTTCGATCTGAAATCTCTCTGGATTCTCGCTCGTATGGGTAGCCAGGCTGACACAGCCATCTTTGGCACTTTTTCCAGGGAATT
>JBNLFC010000635.1:0-1542 GCA_050305335.1 Leptospirales bacterium | reverse complement strand
GAGGCTTCCCGACTGCTGCGTATGGAAGAGGAACTGGCTCATCGTGTGGTAGGTCAGGAAGATGCGGTGAAGATGGTAGCCAGAGCAGTTCGCCGCTCACGAACCGGTTTCAAAGATCCTCGAAAACCGTCTGGATCTTTCATCTTTCTTGGACCCACAGGTGTAGGCAAAACCGAACTGGCCAGGGCACTTGCCGAATTTCTTTTCGGCAATGAAAACTCCCTCTTCCGACTGGACATGTCAGAGTATATGGAACCTCACTCAGTTTCCAAGCTCATAGGTTCTCCTCCGGGATACGTAGGATACGACGATGCGGGACAGCTATCGGAATTTGTACGAAGAAATCCCTATTCGGTGGTGCTTTTTGATGAGGTGGAGAAGGCTCATCCCGATGTATTCAATCTGCTTTTACAGATTCTCGAAGAAGGGACTTTGACCGACACCCACGGGCGCAAGGTCGATTTCCGTGATACTATAATCATCCTCACATCCAATATCGGTGCAAGAGAAATGCAGAAAGGTGGGAAACTGGGTTTTGCAGATAGTCAGGAATCAAGAGATGTCAGCCGTAGAGAGCGAGCCTTTGACGAGCTTAAGAAACACTTTAATCCTGAATTTTTAAACCGCATTGATGAAATCATTACTTTTCATCTGCTTTCCAGAGCGCATATTCTCAGCATTGTATCCATTATGGTGCGTCAGATGAACGAGCATCTTCTGGACAAAATGATTCTTCTTAATCTGGACGAAGATGCCACGGCATATGTGGCGCGAATAGGCTTCGACGAAAAGTATGGTGCACGTCCGTTGCGTCGAACGCTGCAGCGTGAAGTGGAAGACTATATGGCAAATAGAATGCTGGAAGGTGCCTTCAAAGAGCCAACGGAAATCGTAGTTCACGTGCAAAAAGACGAAGCTGAAAAAGAGAAACTGGTTTTTGAAGAGAAACCATGGACCGATTATGAGCGAGTGAAAGAGGAGAGGCGTTCTGAGTTGAAACGGAAGGAAGAGGAGCTGCATCGTCGTTCGGGAAAGGGCAAAGACCGGAGTGGAAATTTGATTTCCCGGGGAAGCGATGCTCCCACCGTTCGGCCGGCCAATACCGGGCAGGTGAGTTGATTGAATCACTATCTACTGGAAACTGTAAGCGTTATCGCTTCGCTGGCAATCTCCACCTTGATGATGATCGCCATCAAGATGGTTCGAGCAAGACTTGTTCGTAGCCAGAATACCAGAGCCAGCATAAATGAAATTGAGCCTCATTTTAAGAAAAACAGTCCCGCCCGGACTGTCTGGGTCACATGCAAATACAGTTTTCAGGATCATGGGAAATTCTACTTCGGAGAAAGCATCCTGCCCCTCAGTTACTTCCAGCAGGGTGGTGACAGTGCTGACCGGGACTTCTACATCATTCATGATAATCGAGTTGATTTGCCTGTCCTGTATGCTGGCGACAACCGGATTGTGGGAAGTGAGGCGATTGAATACTTTCTTCTGGAACTGGTGGAACAGATCTGGGTCAGTTATCTAATAAGAAATCCA
>JBNLFC010000634.1:0-1574 GCA_050305335.1 Leptospirales bacterium | reverse complement strand
GAATGGTCACCCTGGCGGTGGAAATGACCGCCTCACGCTTGCTTGGGAATGTGTTTGGCACCAGCAATCTGGTGTGGGCGAGCATCATCGGTTTGATCCTGATCTACCTGACGGCTGGGTACTTCCTGGGCGGGTGGCTGGCCCACTTTTTTGAAGAGCTCTATCTTCGATATATTTTTGCAGCTGTGATTCTCTATACCGGGGTGCGTTATGTTATGGCGCCCCGGCCGGTAATAGATGAAGGTAAGCACTCCTGAACTATTGCCAGTCTCTTCGAATTCATGCTTTAAGATGAACTCTCATGGAATAGAGCGCTGCAAACCTTGCCTATCCGTGGCAAAAGGCCACAGTGCATAAATGATTTTTTCTCTGTGCTCTGGAAAAAAGCTATCAATGGCAGATGAGAGAGCGGATCTTCTTTGCATACGAAACCTGGGTGGTATGAGTTCAGACCAGTTCCAGTCCGTAAACATATGATGTTACAGGGACCTCTCTTTAAGGAGGCGATGCCCATATGAGGGACGCCAGGGAACTCTTGCGCGACATTCTCGAAGCCATAGCCGCCGTTGAGCGCCACATGCATCGGGGTAAGACCAGGTCAGGCTGTGTCCCGGTCAGCTTATCCTGGCCAGGTTGCATTTTCGACGAAATCCAGAAACCCCCTTTCATCCAGAGCCTTGCTGAATAGAAAGCCCTGCCCATATCCGCATCCATATTTCGTAAGGAAATCCAGCTGCTCCTGAGTTTCGATTCCTTCTGCAACCACGGACAAATTCAGGCTTTCAGCCATGGTTAAAATGGCTCTCACCATGGCCGCATCTTCGGCATCGGTGATTACATCTCGAATGAAGGATCTATCTACCTTCACAATATCGATGGGAAGCTGACGGATATAGTTCAGGGATGAGAATCCAGTTCCAAAATCATCAATGGCGATTTTGCATCCCAGCTCTTTGAATTTTTCCAGGATTTTAACGTACTCCCTGCGCTCCGACAGACGAAGGCTTTCAGTGATCTCAATGATGATGGACTTTTGTCTGACGGGAGTCTGGTTTTCTATCAAGCTGAAAATTTCTTCAATATCACCTGTGACATAAAACTGAGCAGGAGAGAGGTTCAGTGAAATGTGCAGAGGTTCATCCTCCCGTTGAGGCCAATTCTCCACCTCTTCCAGACCTTTTTTGAAGACCCATTGGCCTATTTTCCCGATCATCCCGTTTTGTTCCGCCACTCTGATAAAGTCTTCGGGCGGGATATGGCCTCTCTGCGGGTGATTCCACCTCAAAAGCACTTCCCCTCCCACCACCACTTTGCGGTGCAGATCCATGATAGGTTGGTAGTTTAATTTCAACTTTTCCTGTCGCATGGCAATGTTCAACTCATTGCCGATCCAGTGGCGTCGATTGGCCTCGTCCTGCAACCTGTGGGTAAAAAAGCAAAACGTATTGCGGCCTGCTTTTTTCGCTTCATACATGGCGCTATCGGCATTGCGAAGCAAAATATCCGACGTCTCTCCGTCGGTGGGATAGACAGTAATCCCGACGCTTGCTGCAGTATGCATTTCGTGGCCACCT
>JBNLFC010000633.1:0-1581 GCA_050305335.1 Leptospirales bacterium | reverse complement strand
AGGCTTTGCAAGCGGATCGCCCTGCGGTTTGACAGTTACATGCACCGTAGCATCATCACTTTGATTTTGATCATTTAGTGCGGTATAGGTAAATGTGGTTTCGCCTACATAGGGTCCGGGAACATGAACGGGAATGATTACCGAACCGGTAAAGGCCCCCCAGATAATAAACAAGGAAAGCACCGAGATTACAGAAGCAGTACGATTGGAGCGGACAGCGGATTCATCACCGAAAGTTACGGTCTTTCTTTCATTGAAATCCTGTTTTGATCTGAGATGTTTTGCTATTTGCCCGTAAGCTATATAGGCCAGAAGAAAGATTGTGATATATACAGCGAAAATGAACATGATATTATACGGAGCCCCCCATGATTTGCTCTTCCATCTCCCATATCAGGGAGAGTATCTCATCACGGCGATTTACAAAGTCCGGATCCTTTTTTATCTCCCGCAGATCTCTTGCCGCACCCATTTCGGCAAAGGGTAGACGATATTCACTGTGAATGTGTCCGGGTCTGGGTGCCATAACAATAAGGCGCTCACCGAGAAGGAGTGCCTCTTCCACGGAATGTGTTATAAGTATGATGGTCTTGCCCGTCTCCTTCCATATTTTCAGGACCAGTTGCTGCATCTTTTCACGGGTGAGTGCATCCAGCGCCCCCAGCGGCTCATCCATTAAAATTACATCGGGATCATTGGCAAGACATCGGGCCAGTGCCACACGCTGCTGCATTCCGCCCGAAAGCTCATAGATTGCTTTTTCGCCAAAACCATGGAGGCCGACTATTTCAAGAAGCTCATCCACACGCTCCTGTATTTCCATTGCCGGCATATTTTTCATGGCAGGTCCGAATCCAATATTTTTACGAACACTCATCCATTCAAAAAGAGCCCCTTTCTGAAATACCATTCCCCTCTCTGCATGGGGACCGGTGACTCGATGATCATTGTGTAAAACCTCCCCCTCAGTTGGAGAGAGAAATCCAGCGATTATATTGAGAAGTGTTGTTTTGCCGCAGCCCGAAGGTCCCAATACAGATAGCAATTCGCCTCTCTTTAATTCAAACGAGACATCTTTTAGAGCATGAACCGAACCGCCATCGGGAAGGTTAAAAGTCATCGAGAGGTTATCTATAGTTAAGCTGGCAGTTTTTGATAAGTGCAAATCATTTCCTCATCGTGTAGATTATCGCAAATTTCCTCCCCGGGTAGCAGTGCAGCTTGCTCCAAACAGGACGACTTCACCGTGTTTTTACAGTGTAGAGGCGGCTTTAAGATAGCTGGAATCAACAGCGCTCTCATAGCTCTCCCGTGACCGGGGAATCGTCTCCTGTTTCACGAAGAAATCGGCAACCTCTTTGAGGAATTTCTGCGTTTCGCCTCCCAGCCATTTCGCGCTCAATTGCTCTTCTACTTTTGGAAACATAAATCCAGCCATTGTCTTTTTAACCGCATCCTCGTTCATACCAGAGGCCCTGGCAATCACCGGAAGCATCGTATCGGCTTCGCCGCCGACGAACCTGGCATTTGTATCGGCGGTTACTTTTAAGAATCTGGCCAGGAGATCAGGATTCTTTTTCG
>JBNLFC010000632.1:0-1581 GCA_050305335.1 Leptospirales bacterium | reverse complement strand
CCTGGAGGGCTTTCTTTTGTTTCGAATTCGGTTCTCTCTCCAGGCTCTCGTTGAAATGGATGATCAACCGGGAGAGTTGTTCGAAATCCCTGCGAATGAGTGCCGCGATCCCCAGATGCTTTCTGTAGTCGTCGCTTCCCACCCGTTCGTTGATGAAGTCGAGCAGAACCCGGGCCGGAGTGATTTTTGCGTACTCCTCTTTCAGTCGGAGGAGCGTCCTGCTCAGCCGCTCTCTCTTTTCAAGCATTTGCTCTAATCTGGAGCGTATTTCCGTATATCTGGTCCTCTGTTTTCTCTCCTCATCGTGGTATTTCTGATCCAGAAGTTCCCGTGCTTTTTCCACATGCGTTCGGGCCCGATGCACCCATTTTGTTGCCCGATTGATATAGAGAGTCAGACCGGATAATCCCGTGGCAAGAGAGGTGAAAACTTCGTTCCAGCCCAAGAAGAGATGATCCGGAAAGGCCCTCAGGATGATCTCGTTCATGAGCGGTATCGAGAGAAGCACCAGTAGAAGTCCCCCTATCCAGGGGAGCGAGTGGTGTCCTTTGAGGAGCACAGGTTTTAGCAATGCGCCGGTTCTGTGGAGCTCCGAATACAGACGGGAGAGGGAGTCAATCAGAGAGTGGGCCTCCTCTCCTGCGGCGGTCAGTCCCAACCTGTTGAGCTGTGCGTGAATCTTTTCGCGGTCGTTTTCATCCAGTTTGATCGCTCGTGCCACGCTCTCCATGGAAGGAATTTCCGTTTCCTTTTGATTCTTGAGGCGATTGATTTGATGCTTTTGTTTTCGAAGCTCTCTTATAAGATTGCAGATCTGTTTTCTCTGTTCCTGTTGTCGCTGACGTGCGGATTCAATCTGGCTGATCCAGAACTTCTGGCGCTCTTTCAACACTCCCGGTTCAGTCTCCTCCTCCTTGCGCAGGTTATTGAAGATGTGTTCCACAAGACTGGCCCACAGCTCCCCCTCCACATAGTGCCAGGCGTTGAACTCGATCTGCACTACATTCTGATAGATCTCCAGCTCCCTCTGGGGCCTCTTCGAATCTCTGGCAACTTTCGTGATGGCATGGATCCTCTTTTGCAGGGAGTTCATGAAGAAGGTCTTGCCCGAACCCCAGTCGCCGAATAGACCGATGGCCAGGGGCGGCAACAAAGATTTGGAGGCGATGAGATAGGCCATGGCGTTGACTTCGGATTTTACTCCCACCAGATCCTCATCGGTCTTTGTATCGGCATCGTATCCGATGAGGGCGTAGTTGACCACCGGGTGGAATTTGCGAAGGAAGCTGCCGTAGTCCCTTTCGCTCCACCCTGGCGTAAGGAATTCGCGGTAGCTTTTTCGAAGATCCTCCAGAGAGAGAGGAGTGGCGGATAGAGTCTTTTGGAAAAGGGTGGCGGCCCGGTTCTTTCCCAGAAGCAGCCCGCCGAAGAGGTGGCGCAGGCGAAGAAAAGAGTCGGATTCGGAAGAGGAAGGGGAGTCCATGGCCAGCTTTTCGGCCAGCTGGATGATTTCAATGACGTCCTCGCCCGGCTGGGTGGGGTAGGAAGACGACGCGCCATATTGACCGGATCCATACTGGC
>JBNLFC010000631.1:0-1582 GCA_050305335.1 Leptospirales bacterium | reverse complement strand
GGAGAACGGTGAGTTCAAGGTTGTTGCGACAGATGTTACGTTTGAGGCTTCCGGAGATTTTCAGCTGAACGCGGACGGCGATATTAACGCAGATGCTTCAGGGAATATGAATCTCACCGGTACAGAGATCAATTTGAACTGATATTTTGTGAGGAAAAGGATAAAAGGAAAAGAAGGGAATGGGTGAGCCAGCGGCAAAAGAGAACGATTCCATAACGGCAACGGATACGCATCTGGAGGTCAGTCCGCCAGCTCCACCTATGCCCGTTCCTCATGATTTTAATGGAACGATCGATGGCAATCTCAGTAGCGATGTGAAGATCGAAGGAATGGCGGCAGCAACCGAAGGCTCCACAGCTACCAACTCTCCTTCTCATATCAACAAGGTCGGGAGTTTTGTTAATCCTCCCAGAAATCAGGGCAAGATCACAAGAGGCAGCTCCAGTGTGAAAATCAACGGAAAGGCGGCTGCCCGCAACGGAGATATGGCTGAGACATGCAATGATCCGGCCGATCTTCCAGTGGGAACGGTTCAGGCTCAGGGAAGCGTTAAGATCGGCGATTGAACCGTACATCGGATGTTGTGTTTTTTAAGAGAGGATGAATACTCTGAGGGTTATACGATATATTATTGGATGGTAAGAATTTATGGGAAATGCTGACTTTCTTGGACAGGGATTGAAGTTCCCTTTTATAATGGAAAATGGTTCTCTTGCTATGAGTAGCGGGTACGATTCAATCAGAGAGTCCATTTTAATTATTCTACGAACTACGAAAGGGGAGCGCTTGATGCGTCCCGACTTCGGATGCGGAATATATGATTTTGTTTTTCATCCTATCAATGCGACTACCCTGAGGATTCTTGCCACTGAGGTAGAGGAAGCACTGCTTAAGTTTGAGCCCAGAATCGATGTCAATCGGGTAAAGGTGTATCCTGATCCCGATGTGGAAAGTCGGTTAATCATCGAAATTGAATACACGGTACGCGCCTTCAATGCGAAAGAGAACCTGGTGTTCCCATTCTATCTGGAGAATCGATAATCTATGAGTAATACAGCACCCAATATCGACAATAGAGATCAAAAAGCCATCGCTACCAGGCTACGGGAGTATCTGGTCCGATATCTCCCCGAGACCTATGGGTATACCGAGCATGTTGCCGCTGATGCCCAGGCTGAAACTCTGGTTCAGATTTTTGCCAGATTGGTGGAGATTGTGAATCAGAGGCTGAATCTGGTACCTGATAAATACTTTCTCGGTTTTCTGGAGATGCTGGGCATTGATCTGACTCCTCCCAGGGCTGCAACCACAGAACTGGTTTTTCAACCCATGAAACAGGCTACCTCTCCCATCGTGGTTCCGGCCGGTACACAGATTTCACAGGAGGGCGGTGGCAAGAACCATGTGATTTTTGAAACTTTAGAAGATTTAACGGTTTTGACCTGCAAGCCGGATGCCATTTATGCCTATAACCCTGGCGTGGACCGCTATTCCGATTACTCTTTTCTATCCGACCTCTCCCAGGATACGAAGTCGGCACCGGTCTTCAGCGGAACTCGATCAGTGAAGCATCGTATCTATT
>JBNLFC010000630.1:0-1584 GCA_050305335.1 Leptospirales bacterium | reverse complement strand
GACCGGGCCTGCATTATCTTGAACTAAACTCCAGTGCCCCTTCCTTTCTATCATAGATAGTGTTTGGCCATACCCTGGCGAATCTGGATCAATAATAATAGCCGTAACATATCCGTTGCAGGTGGGTAGTTGAGAGGTAAAGACGATATAAATATCATTTGTTGAACAACATGGACAGGCCTCATTATTCAAAACGCCATAATTGTATTCATTGCTTCCTACAAGGTTGGGGGTCAGGCGAGCCCAGCCTGTGCCTTTCGGCGGAGCATCATACCAGGAGACTCTGCTGGAGGGAATAGCAATTTGTGTGCCAACAGGAGCTGTTTCAAAGCTTGTGCGGTTTTTGTTGATGACGCTGTCCCAGTCGACCTGCATCTTTCCTGAGGCAGTCTTGCCATTGAAAAAATCGTCAATTTGCGTTTCGGTGTAGCCATTGATGCGATTGAGTACATTGCTCCAGTCGATCTGCATCTTGCCTGTGGCCGAAATTCCGGAGAAGAAGTTATTGATCTCGGATTTTGTGTACGCTTCGATTTTATTCAAAACATCGACCCACTCCACCTGTTTTTTACCGGCAGCAGAGGTTCCAGAAAAAAGGGCATCCAGTTGAGAATGGGTGTAGACATCACTCAAGTAAGCAAGGACCTCTTCGGCTCCCTCCACTCCTGCCTTCCAGCGGTCGTCCTCTTCATCGTATACAAGACGTACAGCATCCAGAAGTCCACGAAGCAGACGCACGCCTGCGTAGCGGTCTGTAACGCCGCTTCCCTGCTCTGCATCATTCAAAGTGATCAGGGGATCTTTTACACTCAACTGAGAGGTGCCGAGCTTCGTGCTACTTCCTTTTACTGTAAGATTCCCATCTACCTGAAGATCGCCTGAGATTCCAGTTTTCAGGGAGTTTACCTCAATACCAGGAACACCACTCCCTCCTCCTTCGGGGATAAAGAGCTTTCCATCCAGATGAGGAAAATCCTCAGAGATGGCATCGTCGGTGAGAATCAGACGATCCATCTCCGAATGCTTTGCATAGAAACCTGCATATCTCCTGAGTGGATTACCATCATCGTCCTCATACTCAATACTTGAGACTCCGCCCGATTCATTGAAAACCACTCTCCCCAGAATGATATAAAGTCCCTCATTTTCTGGCATGGTAGTATTATGAACCACCAGAAAACTCTCCAGCCAATGAATGGGTTGACCTCCGGCTTTGCTGCTGGCGTCTGCCTCCATTTCAGTGTACTGGAGCCAAACATAGACTTTAGCTCCACCTGCATAGTGGCTGTTTGCAAAATCGATGGTAGCTTTTTCCGTTAGAAGAATCTCCCGGCTCAGCTCTTGAGAAAGCGCATCATCGTAATAGACATCCAGCGCAAGGCCCGGCAAAATATCCACCAGGTAGGTGTTTGCATAGGCGACCAACTCCAGACCACGCACGATGCCGGGCGTGTGCATGCGCCGATTGTGCAATCGACGCATTTGCATATGATATTGCTGATCCGTCTCAAACTCGGACTCGTTCATGAAGAGTCCGGTTATATAACGCATTCTTTTTACTTCACCAATCATAAATTTAGTGTC
>JBNLFC010000629.1:0-1584 GCA_050305335.1 Leptospirales bacterium | reverse complement strand
CACCCTGAGATTGTGGAACTGGCAAGAGAGAGCCTGCCACGGCTCTGTGAATTTGTTAATGATGCAAGCCTCCCTGTGGACACCCGGATCGATGCCCTGGAGGTTGTCAAAAAACTGGGCGACGACAGTACCGCTGCTTTGCTTGTTCCCGCTTTGAGTGACAGGTCCATTCCTCTGCTACAAAGGATAGGTGAATTTCTACACGATTGTAACATCGTGCCCGCGAAAGAGACAAAGGTTGCCGTTGATTATTTGATAGGAATCTTCAAAGATCTAACGGACCCCTATGAGATCCATGACCTTGTCTGCGCGCTACGCTACTTCCAGGATGATCGTGTGGTGGACATTCTAATAAAAGTGCTGGAGAATACCCGGGAGGCAGTACGCCGTGAGGCATTGTACGGACTGGGCATCCAGAAGGCTACAGGCGCCATTCCCCTGATCGTAAAACAGCTCAGAGACGGCTCTGATCAATGCGTTACTGCGGCGGCAGTTGCTCTGGATGCCATAGGTGGTGAAGCGCAAAAAGAGCTGGAAAACGAGGACAACTATAGCTGCGTACTGAAGAAAGCCAGAACATCCCCCAGGTGGGCCATCAAGGCGCTAAACTATTTTAAACTTCCCAGGGTAAATGACGATCTCATTGAGCTATTCCTGACCACTCCCGAAAATGAAGCCTTTGAGCATCTGGCCCGGGGAATGTCGCAGTGGGGCCAGGGGAAAAGCATTCCGGAACTTTTATCCATGGGAGTGGACCGTTACAGAGGAAGTGAGTGTGCCGGTCGTTATTATGTCCAGGTCTTCCGGTCCGTTGCCCGGAAAAATGACGATGGTCCTGCAGCGGATATTCTCAAAAGAATTAAAGGGATAATATCCGAAACCAACAGCAAAGATATAGAGGAGTTTGCGAACAGTCTTGCTTATGACGCAAAGTACTGCAAAATAGAAGACCCATCCGATAAGGAAAGAGAAGCGGAGACGAATTACAGCAAAGCCTTTATTGCGGAAATGAAGCAGGTAAGCCCTGAAGCAGAATACCTTGCCAGGGCAATGTTTCAACAGGTCCCTACCCAGTAAATCGTGACCTAATCCCATGGGCACTCATATGCGAAATAACGACTCATGCAGGTTTTTATATGTATTTTGTGATAAATGATATTGATAATCCCAGTATTGATGAAGATGAGCCATTTTTAGAAATACATAAGGAATTAATCACTAACCCTCGTCGCGGCTGGCATACGGGCGCTGTACTGGAGGACCCGCCGACAAGATTGGGATCGGCCTCGGGAGGAAAGTGTTAAACAACTTATTCTTCTCTGGCCAGGTTCGTCTGGCTGTAATAGCAGTCATCAAAAGCCTCTTCCAGATGCAAAAAAACGGATTTCATTTCCAACTGATCCGCACTCAATGTCTGATCCAGCAGCAACAAAGATGATTTAATCAAAAAGGCTTCAATTTCTGAATTGGTCATTGGAATTGACCTTTTGCTGGAGCTCTGCAAAAAATCAACAACACTCTTATCTCCCCATGCCGCCAGCACCGAGGCGGCTTCCAGCGCAGAAAAGGGAGATATATCTTTAC
>JBNLFC010000628.1:0-1592 GCA_050305335.1 Leptospirales bacterium | reverse complement strand
GATGAACTCCTTGGTTCCACCAGGTCCGAAGAGGAGCTTTGATGGGAAGTTCCCACTGGATGACCGGCATCATTCTCATCATCATTGTCGGCGGTTACCTGCTGGATCTGTTTCTCGATACTCTCAACGTGATGTCATGGCGTGAGGGGAGACATACTGACGCACATCAACTTTTCGATGTGGAGAAATATGCCCGCGCACGAGCTTATGGCCAGCGACGTTTCGTGGTGACAGCATTGAGCTCCTGGGTTGAGACTCTGCTTCTGGCCATCTTTTTAATTCTTGGCGGCTTTGCCTTCATAGATGGAGTAGCAACCTCACTGGCTGCGCAACTTCCCGGCATGGCACCCTATATCCAGTATCACCCGGGAGCAGGACTCTCTCTGCCAATGGCCATCGCCACGGCACTGATCTTTTTTGCGATGATGGGTATTTTGCAGGATCTTGTCTCTTTACCTTTTTCCATCTATTCCACTTTTGTCGTGGAAGAGCGTTTCGGTTTCAACAGAACCACACCTCGTATCTTTCTTCTGGACCATCTCAAAGGATACCTTCTTGCGGCATTCCTGGGAGGCCCGCTGATTGCTCTTTTAATCTTTTTTCAGGCAAAATCTGGAAGCCTTGCCTGGGTTCTTGCGTGGGGATTAGTTTCTGTTGTCATACTCTTTCTCAACCTTTTTTATACTTCCCTGATTGTTCCGTTGTTCAACAAGCTCACTCCTCTGTCTGCGGGCCCCCTTCGTAGTGCCATTTCGGAATACGCAAAGAAGGTAAGTTTTCCATTAACCAATATACTCGTGATGGATGGATCAAAGAGAAGCAGTAAAGCAAATGCCTTTTTTAGCGGATTGGGAAAGCAGAAAAAGATAGTACTCTTTGATACTTTAATGGAGAAACACTCCACTGGAGAGATTGTTGCCATCCTCGCCCATGAGACTGGCCACTACATGAAAAAGCACATTCCTATATCCATGGCTCTTTCCATTCTGCAGACGGGCCTTGTGATTTTTCTCTTCTTCTATTCGTTGAACTCTCCGGATATTGCCATGGCTCTGGGAGGTTCGGGTCCTTCGTTTCACCTGGGGATGATCGGTTTTTTCTACCTCTTCGCCCCACTATCTCTGGTAATGAGCCTCTTCTTCGGTTTTTTTTCCAGAAGAAACGAATACCAGGCGGATCAGTTTGCTGCAAAGACTGCAAGCCGGGAGGACATGAAAAGTGCTCTTCGCCGTCTCTCCATTGAGAATCTTACCAATCCCCATCCTCACCCACTTTATGTTCTTTTCCATTACAGCCATCCGCCGGTGGCCCAACGTTTGAGCGCATTGGACCGTCCTGCAGATTAACGTTTTTTCCTGATTCGTAGCATTTCATTGCCTGTGCGCTGGAAGTGGTAATTCACTCTCTCCAGAGATACAGCAAAGCTGTGTGCCTCAAGAAATTGCATGATTTTATCCAGATGAAAGGAACGATTGCTATCCAGATCCACCACAGGGAAGATCCTGACCTCCGGTGCCAGCCGGAGCATCTCCATAATGGAAATTCTGTGAAACTCAAAATCGAAGTGGTTGGAATAAAAAAAGAGCAGGTGG
>JBNLFC010000627.1:0-1603 GCA_050305335.1 Leptospirales bacterium | reverse complement strand
ATCGCCTGGCGCTTCTCTTTTCTCCCGATGCTCCGCGTCGCTCTTCCTATCTACTGGCTACGACTGTCGTAATCAATCTTTCGTTTCTATTTTTTTTTAAATATTGCAATTTCTCGGTGGAAGCGACCAATTTTCTGTTTCAAAATCTGAAGCTCCCCTATCAAATACCGGATCCTGCTATCCTTCTGCCAGTAGGAATCAGTTTCTATACCTTTCAGATTACATCCTATTCGGTTGACGTATACAGAGGACGCATCCGCCCGTCGGAGAGCTTTCACCAGACGCTTCTCTTTACTCTCTATTTTCCCCAGCTGGTGGCAGGGCCAATCGAACGAGCAGAAAAGCTTCTGCCAGCTCTCAAAGGCGTCTCATATCCGTCAAAGCAGCAGGTTCTCCAGGGATTGTTTCTTATTGCAATAGGTATTACCAAAAAGTTGTTCATTGCAGACAACCTGAGCCGATTTGTGGATCTCTCCCTTGCATCTGGACGTCCTGTTCCATTAAGCGGATATCTTTTTTCCGGAATGGTATTCTCATTCCAGATCTATGCCGACTTCTCCGGTTATACCGATATTGCCCGAGGCATCTCGTTTTTTTTTGGAATTGAGCTGACCGAAAATTTTCGGCTACCCTTCTTTGCATCGTCCCCGGGAGAGCTCTGGCGACGATGGCATATCACTCTAATGTCATTTTTAAGAGACTACCTTTACATTCCTCTGGGTGGATCTCGTCTGGGGAAAATGCGAACCCTTTTCAATGTGCTGGTGGTTTTCTCTCTGGGAGGACTCTGGCATGGCGCCAGCGTCGGCTACATCCTGTGGGGCTTTTACTCGGGCGTTGTGGTCGTTGTAGAGCAGCTATTGCGCAAACTCTTCATCTGGAACAATGCTGATGCTCTAACTGTGCTTACACGCAAGAAGATAGGATACTACTCTGTCAAGGGAATGGGTATATTGATTACTTTTATTCTATTTTCCATTGGAACTCTCATCATTCGAATGCGAAATGTAGAATCTCTCTTCCATGTATTCACCCATCTTTTTCCTGCTGGTTCCATTCACCTGGTTCCACCCAGGCTCCCTCAAGTTCTTTTTTTTCTATGGCCACTGCTCCTGCTGGACAGTGTACGTTATTTGCGCAAAGAGCAAACGAGCTACCATGCATTCACTCCTCCGGAACGCATCGCAATTGTTGTTGTGGGGCTTTTCTTGACTGCACTGTTTGGAAACTTCTCGGGGGAGCCCTTCTACTATTTCCAGTTTTAGGGGCACTCCATAAATGGCTCCTGCCAGATAAAACTCAATGGTAAGCGCGAAGTGCACAATATTATTCGTCGGTACTCTTCCGGACTGGCTAGAAGGGTGGCCGTACACAAAATACCGTCCTCGTGCGGCTACCACATTGCCTCCCGGATCCATGGCCATGAGGTCATGAACAGAGAGATCAGACCGTTGCGAGGTATCTCAAATGATTCTTACAGATCTCACTATCCCTTCTTTTTTGTCGAAAATTTCAGAACGGTATAGATAGGGCAAAAGGCACTCACTGCCGTGAAAACAAATATCACAGCCACCAATCCCAGAACCAGCGCCAGAACTCCCTC
>JBNLFC010000626.1:0-1635 GCA_050305335.1 Leptospirales bacterium | reverse complement strand
CCCCAGGGCAAATTTGCAGCAATATTATTTAGGGAAAGTAGTAGCCTTTTTGTTTTTTTTCGCTATTTAGATGGATATCCTTAGCTTCCCTGTGAGAGAATTCGCTATGGATAGCGGGCTGAATTTTGCTGAGGCAATCCCATGAAATTTGAAAGCTGCAACATCAATGATAAGAACAAGAGTTGCTGCTCTACCGGTATGAATTCCGATCAGTTCAGTTATGAAAATCACTGGAACAGGATCTATAGTAAAAGTCCTCCTGAAAAACTGGGCTGGTATGAAACGGATTTTAAACCTACCTTTGACTTGATTTCTAAAACTTCTGTTGGTCCGGAGGCCCGGATCCTTATCGTTGGAGCCGGAAATAGTTTTCTTATTGATGAACTGATGGGGCGCGGTTATAAAAATTTGATCGCCACCGATATCAGCAAAACTGCCCTGGAACAGCTTAAAAAAAGGGTGGGTTCCCTGGCAGGTGTTGAATTCATTGTGGATGACCTGACCGAACCAGAGGTACTGCTGGATATTCAGGAGGTAGATTTCTGGATTGACCGTGCGGTTCTTCATTTCTTCACTTTGGTGGAAGAGCAAGATGCGTATTTTAGCTTGCTAAATCAGAAAGTTAAGAAAAGAGGTTATGCCTTGCTGGCCCAATTCCATACGGATGGTGCAAAAACATGCTCCGGCCTGCCTGTAAAAAGATACAATGCGCAAATGCTTTCGGAGAAAATTGGTCCGGAATTTGAGTTGATAGATAGTTTTGTTTTTGTCTACACCATGCCATCAGGGGAGAAACGACCCTATATTTATACTCTGTTTAAGAAGGCATGAGTGCATGGATAACCAGCCTGCAGATTTCTTTTTTTACTCTACGGTTCCGTCTGCAAGTCTTCTGGGAGCCTTTCTGTGTGTGCTCCGGTACCGAACGACTCTGTTTCGACCCAGTTCTTTGGCAAGGTAAAGGGCTGTATCGGCAAGTCTCAGAGTTCTTGGAAAACTGGTGCCGTCGGTGGGGTATTCGGATATGCCAATGCTGACTGTAATTGCTATGTGCTGGTCTGCTACTTTTATTGGGGAGGCTTCCATGCGAGCGCGAATTTTTTCAGCAATGGCTTCTGCTGATTCCGACTGGACATCAATCAGAAGAGCCAGTATCTCTTCGCCACCATAACGTATGAGAAGGTCGGTGCTACGCAGGGAGGTTTTTAAAAGGCGTGTGACGCCTTTTAAAATTCGATCTCCCACTTCGTGGCCATGCTGATCGTTCACATTTTTAAAATGATCTATGTCGATCATCAATACTCCCACAAGTGCACCCGATGCTCTGGCTCTTGCCAGAATTCCCTGCACATACTCGTCCAGAAAACGTCGATTGTAAAGGCCTGTGAGCTGATCCTTCAGAGATTGCTCTTTGAGCATTTCCATATAGGTTTTTGCTTCAATGACGGGTGCAGCCTCCAGCATGTAGCTTTTAAGATAGTGAACCTGATGCCTGAAGCGGTTACCGAACTCCCCTGTGTGGACCAGTTGAATTACCCCTCTCACTTTTCCGCCTACAAAGTGAGGAATGCAGTAATGAAAATATCTATTCCCCCGGGAATCTTCCTGGAGAAAACCCGGACAAATGGAAGGAAA
>JBNLFC010000625.1:0-1641 GCA_050305335.1 Leptospirales bacterium | reverse complement strand
GGAGGTACCCCGTCAATGTCCTGCGTGCAGCTATACAGAGAGAACATTGATATCAGCATAGCTATGGCGAGCCGCTGAGATCCCATGTGTTTCATACAAATATTTCTTACAAAAAAGGCACCTTTTATTGGCACTTTTGCATCTTTTTTCATTTTTTTTTGATCTTAAATTACGAACGTAAGTATTTGAAAAAGAGAGAATACTCCTTTGGCTCTATTCACTATTCGCAGTCACTCAATACAATTCGCCCGTCCAGAAGGACCGGTACACGTTCTACACTGGCTCTTCCACCATTACCAATCTTCAGGTATTCAACCATTAAATAGTAACTTCGGTTTAATTGAGCGTTCCCGGAGTATGAGAAGGAGGGCGCTGGCAATATCTCCAGAGAAAAATTGGAAAATGCAAATTGGGCATCGGGAAAACGTTGCTTTAAGTGAGTGACTGTCTTACGGAGGATGTCCACCACATTGATGGACTCCATGGAACCATTCTGTAGATCCATTTTTTTCAATAGCGGCACATCAGCCGGATCAATAGCCCAGGTCTCATTGAGGTCAAGAGTTGGAGCCCCGATTCTTTGAATCACTATGAGGTGGCCCTTATTGTAATCCGGTTTGTAATAAAAAGAGGTGCTCCTCTCGGCCTCTTCCGCATTGAGACCCAGGGCAAGGCTAAAAGCGAAGAAAACGACCAAAACGCTGATTGAGTTGCGCGACCAGATTGCACCATTCATAACTACGTACCTCTACCATCGACCTTTTTGATATACTCTTCAGGCCTATTCTTTTGAACAGTATATTCTGCAGGAATGGGTATGGCAATAGAGAGGTTTATTGCCAAAAATGAAGTAATTTGATGTATGGGGGAACCTGGTCGATAATGGTCTGAAGCAAAGGGTATTGATTGTGTACGATTATTTGCACAACATCTACTATAGCCAGGAGTGGTTCTCTCATGAATATAGAGTAGCTCTTGCAGAAGATTTTCTGGATCATTACCGGGAAATCATGCCGCAGGATATCTATCGCTGGCTTTGGGAAGGCGAGTTCGGGCCCGGTCTGCAGGCCCCTACCAACAGTCTGGACCAGCTCACCTATGACCTGCGTCTTGCCCGGATGATGGAGGGCGCCAGGGAGCAACGGTTGTGGGAATCAATGGGTCTGGGCATGCATATTCTAAAAATCAACCTGGTTCCCTATGTGGACCATGGTTGTCCTTTAATGCGGTTGCTGGAACTTTCCCGAAAAACTCTGGAAATGAAGGCCAATACTCTTCGTTTTAAGAAGGACTGGCATTTTATGAAAACGCAGATTGTTCCGGGTATGGAGATTACTGTGGACCAGATGAATGGATTTGAAAACACCATTGCTTTCCACATGACTCCGGAAGTCAGCTGGAGTGATCATTATATGAAGAAGTATGGCGTGGGATATCGACTCGTGCCAAGAAATCAATTTTTCCAATTTTTTCCAGAGTTTGAACCGCTGGAAAACGAGTACGTATCAGAGCTTGGGAGCATGACTCTGGATTGAGGCAGCTCTGCGCTGTCTGCATTAAGCTGATCTAAACCCAACGCTCGTAGCTTCCTGTTCTACTCTCCCTTGCCCGACTTCAACCATTCCAGCAGAGCACCCCTCT
>JBNLFC010000624.1:0-1643 GCA_050305335.1 Leptospirales bacterium | reverse complement strand
CCATGCACTTCAATCTTTCTCATTTCTTCTGATAGCCATTGCCTTCTTTTTTCTCCTCTTTTATTTCCAGCGACGGCAGGAGGTAGAATATCTTTACTTTTCGTTAGCATCATTAACGGCGGCCATTGCTATGGGACTTCAGTTTTTTGAGACAACGTATCCGTACGTTCCCATAAGCTCCAACGCGGTTATGATCATTACCCAATCCGGTCTTCTGATCATGCCTTCCTTTTTATCCCTCTTTCACAAGTATTATCTGGGAAACAGGGCATCGCGTCTTCGCATTCTCATCAGTCTGGGTTTGCCGGGTGTGGCCATTCTTCTTATGATTCTGGCCAAAGATCGGGCACAAATCCTTCTTGTTAGAAATATTTCTCTGGTCGTCGTAGCCCTCTTTCTTGTGGATATGGTGGTTCGTTCCGTTAAGGCTCTGGTAAAAAAAGACCGCCGTGGTGCCCTTGTGCTCATTGGACTCACTCCCAGCCTGGTGCTGGCTTTGCATGATATACTTGGGTTTGTTTTTCGGGTCATCAACGATGGTGTCACTCTTTTCGTATATGGCATTCCTGCCCTTTTGATCGTTATCTCCTTTGAACTTACACGTCGTTTTGTACATAACCTGAATGAGAGCGAAAGACTCAAAGCATCGTTTCGCCGATTTGTTCCCATGGAGTTTCTTCACATCCTGGGTAAAGAGGATGTTTCTCAAATTGATCTGGGAGATGCCATTGAAAAAGAGATGACCATCCTCTTTACGGACATTCGCTCGTTCACAGCCCTGTCGGAAACCATGACACCTGCAGACAACTTTCGTTTTTTAAACTCCTACCTGCGTCGTATGGGCCCCATCGTTCGCTCCAATGGTGGTTTCATAGACAAATATGTGGGTGACTCTATGCTCTGTCTCTTCCCTGGCTGCCCCGACGATGCACTTCGCGCCGTTCTGACCATGAGTACTGAACTGGCCATATACAACTCACATCGATCCAATCAGGGATACCGGCACATTCTGACCGGCTCTGGCATTCATACCGGGAAATTGATTCTCGGAACCATTGGCGAGGCGGAAAGAATGGAGGGGACTGTCATCTCCGACTCCGTCAATCTTGCTTCTCGCATAGAATCGTTGACAAGAACCTATGGAGCCTCTGTGCTCATCAGTGAGCCTACACTTGCTCAATTGCAGGACACATCACGTTTCGGGTATCGGTTGATGGACAAGGTGCGCGTGGTAGGAAAACAAATTCCTGTCAAAGTGTTCGAAGTTTTCGACGACAGTGCTTTTGCCGAAGAGAAAATCTCATATCAATCTGATTTTGAAAGAGGGCTTTCCAGCTACTTTGATCAAAAATTTGGAGAAGCATTGCGGATTTTTGATGAACTTAGAAGAAAATATCCCAACGATCAGGCACTGGAAGTATTCGTCCATCGCTCCATTCATTACCAGACTTACGGTGTACCGGAAGGATGGGATGGCACGACCGTGTTGCTCCAGAAATAACTATGGGAAAAGAGAGAACTATGGGAAAAGAGATCCATTATATATGCCTCTCCGATCTTCACTTCGGAGCCTACAATAGCATCCTGACCGGCATGACTGACGATCTGGAAGTCGCTCCCAGAAAAGCCTCTCCGGCGTTAAC
>JBNLFC010000623.1:0-1643 GCA_050305335.1 Leptospirales bacterium | reverse complement strand
CGCCATTGTCTTAAATGTGGGGATTCTGGCTTTTTTTAAATATTTCTATTTATTCGTCCAGAGTGTGGGTTCAATCATTCAGTTTTTTGTTTTAATGGTGCAGTGCCAGGGATGTTCTGGGGGGAATCACTGGTGGGATTATCTGGCGAATTTTGAATACAACCTGGTCAATGATTACCAATTGCATATAGCTGCACCCCTTGCCATCTCCTTTTACACCTTTCAAATGATAGCATATCTTGCGGACGTGTGGCGGGGTATCATACGTGAGAAGGTGGATTTTTTGCGATTCTACGTATTCACCCTCTTTTTTCCGGTATTCATCGCCGGTCCCATTATGCGTTCCACCGATTTTTTCCCTCAGATAGACCATCCTGACGGACGTGCCGAAGGGCTTCTAAAAGGCGCTCTTTTGATTCTTATGGGAATTGTTAAGAAAGTCCTTCTGGCCGATCGCCTCAGCAGTGTTACCATGCCCATCTGGGCCAATCCTGGCAAATATGATGCTACTGTGCTGATCCTGCTTCTTCCTGCCATTGCTGCCCAGATCTATCTGGACTTCTCGGGTTATACCGATATGGCAAGAGGGCTGGCTCATGCCATGGGGTTTCAGATTCCTGAAAATTTTCGAGGCCCATTTTTCGCAAAGTCCATGCAGGAACTCTGGCATAGATGGCACATAACGTTGTCAACCTGGTTGCGGGATTATCTCTTTATTCCGCTGGGGGGCTCCAGAGTGGCGGAATGGCGTGTATGGATGAATCTGCTCATTACCATGGGCCTGGGAGGACTCTGGCATGGCGCCAGCTGGACTATGCTGCTGTGGGGGCTCTACCTGGGAATTATACTCGTTGTGGAAAGAGCCATGAAAAAAGCGGGGATTCGGATACTTCCTGCGCATCCAATTTTTAACGTTGTTCGGGCCATGGTAGTGTTTACTCTCTTCGCCATGAGTGGCATCTTTTTCGCGGCTCCGTCCCTTTCCATCAGCATTGATCTGCTCAGAGGGATTGCTACTTTTCAGAGAGGCTATCCGGCTATAAACCTGGGAGCTATGGTAGGCATCACGTTCGCTGCTATCCTCTTCAATGCCATCCAGTACTACCCGGGTCTGATCAAAGAGCGATTGTTGAAAGTCCCGGCGGCGCTCTATGGGCTGGTGCCTGCCAGCACTCTTGCCGTAGGCCTTCTGGTCAGCCTGTTCGGAGACGTGTCCGGAGCTTTCGTATATTTCCAGTTCTAAGTAAGCAACTCAGTGCACCAGAGGTGGCAGTTCACTATTCCTCAATGGTTTCATCGGCATTGGAAGAGTTGCTATTCTGGTAGGCAACGGACACGTGCCCTGGAATTTCCGTAAAACTTCGAGTAATGGCATTCACCTTCTGTTCTTCTGTCGCGGAGGGAGTTGTTAGAGACCTGAGCATCTCAAAAACAAAGATGAATGTTACCATATAAGGCATGCGAATTTCATGGGTCTTTCTTCTATTTTCGAAGACCTCCCTGTAAAGGGCCATGGCTTCAGCAGCCTCTTCCAGTGAAATGGGTGTGGCACTCATTTTTCTGTTGTAAGCCCGGACGATGGATTCCAGCTCATGTTCCAGCAGTCGAAGCATATTCTCCGGATCTCCACGCATGGTAACATC
>JBNLFC010000622.1:0-1663 GCA_050305335.1 Leptospirales bacterium | reverse complement strand
TGCCTGCACCGGAACGAATGTAGTGGGCTCGATCGGGAAGCGCCTGACTCATAGAATCGGTTAAAAGCCCGGAATACGTGGCCCCCGAAGAGGCAGGAAAAATGGCAGCAACAGAGAGCTGTTGACCGGATGCATACAAAGGATCCACGGTGAAGCCCGCTCCCGATAATCGATCTGCCATGTCGGTGCGAAGCGCGGCAGGGTACTCCTCCAGATTTTCAGGTCTTCGAAAAGTGCCCTGACTGGCAATTCCATGCAGAACCACTTCGAATCTCCGGATGGAGTAGGTGAGATAGAGTCCTGCCCACCAGAAATGAGAAGTTTCCATCAAAGATTTTTCGTCCGGAGTTCTGTCTCCGTCTCTACGATATACACCGTATAGATAGCTGCGCAATCCGGATATACCCGTATAACTGACGTTAAAAACACCCAGATCGATATTGCGATAGTTTTTATCACTGTAACCGTTGGAATCCCCATCCCTGAAAGAGATATCTTCGGAGCGCATATAAGTACCCTGGAGCACAAGGGACCAATCCGGAAGGCTCCACTCGCCCTGCAGTCCGGCTCCGCTATTGGCCACCACAATACCCCGGGGTGTGGCAAACTGGAAAACTCCAGCCTGCAAAAAAGCTTTGTTAGATTCGGTATGAACCTTCAGGAGCATTTGACGCGTTTCCAGGTTTGTGCGGTCGGACCCGCCCCCTCCCGATCCGGGCCCATATACGTTGTTCTCTCTACCAAATGTGAGAAAACCGACCTCCAGACCATAGAGGATATCCACATTGGGCGACGCACGATAAGCAACATCGGCACGCAACCTCATTCGGTAGAAGTCATCTCGCTCTTTGCAGCGGCTACTAACACTTTGATTATTTAAAATACGATAGTATTCCGAAGAGGCGCAGACAGATTCATAGGGAAAAGGTAGAAGTGTATTGCTGCTGTCACGCAATCCCAGTTCCTCGGGTCGAACAAGTGGCAAATCACGATTCAGGTAAAAACCCTGCAGAAGCATTTCTCCCTGAAATTCCACGCGATCCAGACGCGAAGCAACTGAACCCTCCTGGGCCTGAAGGGGATTGAAAGTATAGCAAATCGAGAAAAAAACAACAAACGTAGCGAAACGCAGTCCGTTCATGGCAAAACAGAGACTTTTATTGTCGCTTTCAACAGGAAAACCTTCGGGCAATGCGAATATCGGAGTTCGCAAGGGCTGGTTTTGCAACCGGCTCTGATTCAACTTTGCCTCCTGTGGAGCAGGAATACGTTATTCTGGGATGTGTCTACAGAACTCTGGGGCTGAATTTTAGACGGAATCCAATCTGAGGACTCCAGATATCTTTTTTCAATTTTCCTGAGTTCTCCTGAGGATCGCATATCTTCAATAAAGAGATTTAAATAGAGAACCCAGCCCGGCTCCCCCGGAGGGACCACCATAGAAATGCGTTCTTTGTAAGCCGAGTTCAATACAGGAAGGTAATGCAGCCTGTATTCGCTATGTTCCAGGAGCAGAGCCTTTAAAAAAAGATCATCCACAACGATGCCATCCAGATCGCCTTCGCTTTCCAGTTTTTTCAACAACGTGGCCCGATCCGGATAGGTGCGCAAATGCATTCCTTTCAAATAAGAGCGTTGTTTTACGAAAGCCTCATGCGTGGTA
>JBNLFC010000621.1:0-1667 GCA_050305335.1 Leptospirales bacterium | reverse complement strand
AACTTGTTTTCTGGTGACAGCCATGGCGGAGATATTGCTCAGGTGGAATCTAACGTGCCAGCCGCCGCACAGGAAGTACCCATTGAACCAGAAAGCATTGAAAAAGAATCGCCGCCCCAAGAGATGGAATCGGTTGCGATCACCATTATGCATAATCAGGGTTCCGATGAGAATCTGACAGCAAAGTACAATGAGATCATTCTGGGCTTCATGAAACAGTATCCAAATATCTCTGTCGAGATTATTGCAGATTCCACCAGTGCGGTAAAAGATACTTTTCTAGCAAAGGCCGCCGCCGGTGAAGGTCCGACGGTTGTGCTTAGTGACTGGCAAAGCATGATCGATTTTTGGGAATATGGACTTATACAGGAGATTAACCCTGAGCCATTCGGAGCTGTGCTGCATGATGACACAGAATTGATTAATGGTTCTCTTTATGGGGTCCCGGTTTCCAGATGGGGAGTCGGTTTATACTACAACAGATCCATTATTCAAGAACCGCCAGCCGACTGGTACGATCTGCTCAGTATGGCTGATGCACATGGTATGACCATGTATAATGATGCCTATTTTCAGTACATGTGGATCTCCCTTTTTGGTGGAGAACTGCTGGATCAATCGGGGATGTCCCGGTTGGATGCAGAGGAAGTAATTGCAGCATACTACTATTACATTGAAGCCTGCAGCTATTATGATGGAATTCAGTGTGATAATGACTACAGCGTTTTAATTGATCCGTTTACATCTGGAGAAGTAGCTTTCACCATCAATGGGCCATGGGCAGCAAGCCAATACCGTGAGGCTCTTGGTAACGAAAATGTAGCTGTCGCGCCCATGCCTACTTTGGATGACAATATATTCAGACCGTTAGTGTCGCCCGATGTTGCCAGTATTAATGCAAATGCCACTGAAGCAGAAACAGAGGCAGCGCTCCTGTTTATCGAATACCTGACAAGTGAAGAGATTCAAACTCAGTTAGCCCAATCACTGGGTTGGATCCCGGCAAATGACAATGTGGACTTGTCTGATGATCTGGTATTGAATGGATTCAGGACGCAGTATAAGATCGGTAAGATCCTATCCGTGAATGAAGCCGATCTGAATATCTATGAGCCGTTGCAAATGGCTCTCGATATGATGCTGTGGGATGGCGCTCCCCCTGAGGAGGCATTGTCTGCGGCAAATGAAGAATTGCTGGCGCAGATTTCCCCAGCAGCACAACAATAGTCTGGGACGAATCAGAAATCAAAGGGGCGGGTTACCATTTGCTAACTCGCCCCCACTTAATTACCTGAGTACTGCGTTTCAGCATTAGCGGCGCTTCTGATGTTCTTTTCCTTCTTCAACGGGGACCGGAACAGGTACAAGTTCGGTTTCATCTTCAGCCTGAGAATCTTTAAGTATACCTGCGACACCAACCAACCCGACTAATATTCCAAGTAAAGTGAGTGTTGTTCCAATATCCATACCTGTAACCTCTCTCAGGAAATCTCTACAAAACGCCTGAACTGTTAATTGAGAGTACAGATATCGGAGATATTAGTCAAGTCTCTTTCGTAAGAACCCCGTTAAAATCAACGGGAATTACCCATTTGAGGCAGGTATAACGACGGAGATTAACCGGGTAATGGATTTGGCAGCAGAATAGATTTTCTCATAAACGTTTC
>JBNLFC010000620.1:0-1670 GCA_050305335.1 Leptospirales bacterium | reverse complement strand
CTGGTTGTTCCCGGAACCTGTTCTTTGAGAATGTACAAATATTAGTCAACTTCAATTGACTCAGTCAGATCCACCTGAAGAGTGGTGCTGATAAACAAGGGAAGTTGCTACGATGCGCTTGCCCCATGCATCATTCTTATTGCACTATGAACTACAGACACCATACTCTCTCTAATACAGCATTTCGTCGAATAGATTCTTTTCCGTTGAGAGGTGTCTCCAGGGCAGGGAAATTACCTCTGTACCTGATTTTCACGCCGATTTTTCTTTTTCTGGCAACCATTCAGCCCCTTCATTCCCGGGAAAAAAAGGAGGATGAAAAAGTCGAGGACCAAAAAAAGGAAAACCCTTACTCCGGTCTGGGATTTCCAGTTATATCGTTTGACCGCGATACCGGGGTATCAGCCGGCCTTTTTGGTGTGCTCACGCGGAATGAGAAAAACTACCAGCCATACCATTCCCAGTACTACGTTGGACTTCAAAAATCCAATCTGGGATTAGAAATATACCAGTTCGCCTGGGATGCGGTGAATATATTCCACAAGCTCCGCTGGAAGGGAAATACAGGATATTATAGAAATCTTGTAAACCACTACTACGGGTATGGAAACTACCACGACCTGGTTCGACAGAAAAGAATCGCCGAGGGGCAGATTCCGATCGGTACCAACACGCCGGAATCCCCGGATCTGCTGCAGCTCAATGATGAAGTCACAATCAATGAAAACTACCTCAAGCAGAATGGACAACCTCTCCTCAACAAATCCCGAAGGGTCCTGCGCGAAAGCCAGAACAAATACTTTATGTATGATATGGCTGTCCCGTTTTATAAAACTTCCCTGGAAGGAAAAATTGCCGGGACACACCTGAAATGGCAGGCGGGTATTAATATCCAGAGTGTCAAAATTTTCAGTTATCACGGTGATCGAGAGAACAATAATAGCGTGGCAAATATTGAGACACTGATAGACGTTGAAAAACCCATTGGATATAATGCAACAAACGGAGCAAAATGGAGTAATGGCCTATCCCTTGCCATCGGTTACGATACAAGGCCGGAATCCCGAGAAAAAAATCCTGATTCTGGCATCTTCACAGATCTATTTTGCGAGGTATATGGCAAAGCACTGGGAAGCGATTATTCTTTCTATCGCGCAACATTTACCTGGCGACAGTATATCTCTTTAGCCCAATGGGACTCCAGCCAGAAGGAAGTTGTATTCGCCTATAGACTGCTCGTTCATGCAAGCAATGGAGAAATACCCTTCTTTGAAACAGGAGAGATCCTCACCATGTCCGAAACAAGTTCCGGCCTGGGAGGAGCCACCGGACTCCGGGGCTATCCATCTTACCAATTCGTGGATCGTCGAATGGTTATGGGCAATGCTGAGCTAAGAATGACGCTTCTTCATACGAAGTTCAACGGAGGTACCGAAATCGTTCCCGTAATATTTGCAGATGCGGGAAGAGTAGCACCTGCGTGGAAAGAGCTATCAACCGAAGGCATCCATACCGACGCCGGAATCAGTCTTCGATTCGTCTTTCAGAAAACATGGTAATGGGATTCAGTTACGCCAGATCATTCCACGACTATGGATATTCCATGTCTTTCCAGCACATTTTCTAAAATCCATAGACCAGATAAGTTCTAAGGAGTCATTTCATTCTCG
>JBNLFC010000619.1:0-1675 GCA_050305335.1 Leptospirales bacterium | reverse complement strand
CGTATCTTTCTCAATTCGCGCTATCGATTGTCCGGTATGATGGCTTAAAATGCCGTTAAGTGTCGTGCGTAGACGCAGGATTTCTTGCGCCTGAATAGCAATATCAGATGCCTGACCTTGTGCCCCACCCAGCGGCTGATGCATGGTTATGCGCGCATTGGGCAAGGCCGCACGTTTTCCTTTAGTGCCTGCGGCCAGAAGGAGCGATCCAATGTGGGCTGCCTGTCCAATGCAGAGGGTGCGAATATCGGGCCTGATGTATTGCATGGTATCATAGATGGCCAGTCCAGAAGTAAGATATCCACCCGGTGAATTGATGTAAATGTAGATATCGCTTTCCGGATCTTCCGCATCCAGAAAGAGCAACTGAGCAATGATCAGATTGGCATAGGCATCATCAATAGGATATCCAAGAAAGATAATTCGATCCTTCAAAAGGCGGGAATAGACATCCCAGGCTCTCTCTCCTCGTGAAGTTTGCTCGTAAATGGTGGGCATGATAGGCATATGCCATACTCCTATTCTTGCGTGAAACTACTCTCCGGTGGTGTTATTCCGGAAGATGACTCACGGATAATCTAAATAGATTCAGGTGGCTGTCAAGTGGTTGGCAAAAAAAAGGTCAGCTGAAAGCTCCCTCTCTGGCCAGCGCGTCGTATGTGATCTCCTTCCCATTCTTACGTTCGGCATTCTCGAACAACCAGTCGAGAGATTTCTGGAAGAGTAGCCTTCCACGAATCTCGTCCCGTATTTCCTGGTTTTTCTGGAAAGACTCCAGTTGGGCTGTGGAGAGGTAGCTGCCCCATCGATCGTTGATGTTTTTTGTCACATCCTCGTCGGAAACTTCAATTCCCTCTTTTTCCGCCACTTTCTGCAAAACAAGAGCCTCTTTTACCGCCCGGGTAGCCATTTCACGAAATTCCTGCTGCAAAGCTTCGGTGGTTCTCCCGGCCATGCGTGCAATATCGGGAAGCTGCAACTTCTGGTCACCCAGCCGGCTGCGTACCTGGTTCAGACGATGTTCGTATTCCCGCTCCAGCATGGTTTCGGGAACTTCCACAGTGGCGTCGTCTACGGCCTGTTTGAGTAGCTCATCTCTGGCTCGCTGATTGAGCACGTTTTCGGACATGTTTTTGAAGTGATCATGAATTCCCTGTTTCATGGCTGCAAGAGTATCGAACTCACCCTGCTCTTTCGCAAATTCATCGTTGAGTTCGGGTAGTTCCGTTGCCTGAACCTGTTTGATTTTCACCTCTACGGCAATCAGTTTGCCAGCATACTTCTCATCTTGAAAATCGGCAGGCACGGTTACCTCATATTTCTGAGACTCTTCCACCTTCATGCCGGTAACTTTTTCATTGAGCATGGGTGGAAATTCAATGGAGCCTACTTCAAACTGAATATCGTCATGCTGATAGACCCGTTTCCCATCATGGAGGAGTTCCAGATCCACAGTGACCAGATCACCCGCTGCCGCAGGCTGATCCTCTTTAGGGTGCAAAATGGCGTGGGATTGACGGATTCTTTTCAGCTCGTCTTCTACGGATTTCTCTTCAACCGTAGCAGTATCCACATCTACTTTTAATTTCTTGTATTTCCCCAGCTTCACTTCAGGATGTATATCGTAATCACCGATGAAGACAGCTCCCTTATGGCGATCGAAACTTTCCACACG
>JBNLFC010000618.1:0-1683 GCA_050305335.1 Leptospirales bacterium | reverse complement strand
AAATACCAGACCAAAGCTCTCCTTGAATCTTCTGGTAGCGCGGTCCATATCATTTAACATTCCCAGAGTCGATTTTTTTGCGCGATCCATAGATCCTGCGTATATCTCGCTCTGCTTCATCATCTGGTTTCCGCTGGTAGCAAAGTTTTGTGACAATTCGACAATATCCTGCCCCGAACCCTCGGCCAGATCGCCGAGCTTCATAATTGGCACTTGGAGCTGATCCAGTGGAACTCCAGCTGCCAGAAGATTTTTTGCAGATTCTCGAATCTTCTCATCTGAAAAGCTGGTCTGTGCGGCGATTTTATCAATGGACTTCATGGCCTGTTTTCCCAGTTCTTCATTGCCTCCCTGAAGCCTGGCAAGGGCGCCTGCTGTGCGTTCATAGGCCAATGCCAGTTCCAATGCCTCCTTTGCCTGCGCCTTAAAAAGGTCGGGTACTCCCAGCGCCTCGAGGTGCTTTTGAATCGCCTCCAGATGAGGCTTCATCCTGACGGCAGCGCTCGCAATACTGCCTGCAAATTTTTTAAAGGACTGAGAGTATTTACTCAACTTCTCAACTGCTCCGCTCCCAAGAGATTTGATGGATTTCCCCAATTTTGTCAAGCCAGCGACACTTGCCCTGGTGGCTCTCTCCGTGACTTTGGATACATTTCGCATAACTACCTGGAAAGACTTCTGCACCATAGAAGCACGCTCAAGCAGCGATTCCATGGCGGAGGTCAACATCTTAAGATTGGAGACACTTTCGTATGCTTCCAGATTAACATTTATGCATAGTTCTTGTTCTGCCATTTACTTTCTCACAACCATCTCTGCACGGATGACTCGGTTCTCCAGATACTCTTCTCTCCGGCGATTGACCTCATCAATCACCATCAACTCCAGCGGATGGGCTTCCCTCACGGTCTCTTCCGATAAAGTTGCAAGCCCTGTGATGAAGGGCTTCCAGTAATTCCACCTGCGATCCACCTCTTTTGCAGCTCTACTATTCATCTCATCCTGAGTGGCTTCACTCCTCAGATTCGGGAACCAGGCCGAAAAGCTCCCCGTCAAAAAAAAACGATTCCAGCTTTTTCCAGTGCTTCCACATGGCCGGTTCAATGGACTCCACCTTGAGCTTCACACTCTCGTTTTTTCCGTATTTTTCTACCAGGCGCTTCTCCAGATCGGTAATAGGAGCATTCACCGGGAACAAACATTGATTGAAAAAGTTTGCTGTACGCTCACTGGAGTCGATGACGAACTCCCCATCGCTTCCACGAATGGCAGCCTCGGACCAGCGATCCACAAGAGCATTCCCTGGCCATTGAAGCTTCCAGAGGGAACCGGGCACTTCTGTTCCGTTTTCGGTCCAGATAATATAGAGGACCTGATTGCCCACAGATCCCACCAGTCGAACATCCATCTCTTTTTTCTTTTGAGTCTTCTTGGTTGCTAAAAGTCCCATCGTTTTATACCTCGATATAGCCTGTCATAAGAATTTTAAATATCTGATCACTCCATCCACCCCTGCCGAAACTTGCCGTTGTCTTTGCCATAATTCTACAGTAACTCGCAATTCCGTAAAACGTGTATGGTTCTTCGGTGTGTCGAATCTGAAGCCCGAATGGTGTTCCGGCGGTGGCAAATCCATTTAAATAGCTGACACTGCGGGAACCCGGGAGATACACCAGAGTCAGG
>JBNLFC010000617.1:0-1683 GCA_050305335.1 Leptospirales bacterium | reverse complement strand
TTTTCATTCGATCACGAATACGGTCGACTCCTTTCGCGAAGCTGTGGAGGCAATCCTGAGCTCAACAGAAGAGATCCGTTCTTCAGGATTGGAACTGGAAGAGCGGGCTCGCATCGTTCAAGAACAGAGCGCCGGACAGCTGGAGCAAACCAGACAGGCGAATCCCATACTCGAAGAGTTGAATACAATCTCTGCCAGAATCGGGGAAAAATCCACCTCTCAAGAGGAGGAGGCGCAAAAGGTTTCAGAACTCATCCATACCATTTCCGACTCCATGGGCGACATCAATGCGCGTGTATTGCAAATACGCACCCTTCAAGAAGGGATTCAAACACGAATCCAGAAAGGCCAGGAGGCTCTGGACAACACCGGATTCGGAATGGGAAAAATTGAAAAAAGTACGCAGGCAATCAACGAAGTCCTTTCAGCAATGAACGATATTTCTGAACGAACTCAACTCCTTGCATTGAATGCGGCCATTGAGGCGGCCAGAGCGGGAGAGGCAGGACAGGGATTTGCGGTTGTTGCAGGTGAGGTAAGCAAGCTATCCCAGAATTCCTCCCAATATGCAGCACGCATCAGCCACCTGGTGAAAGAGAACCAGGAGAATGTGCGATCTGGATCAGAATACCTGGCCGAAGTGAGCACGGATTTCGAAGAGATTAAGGCAAGCGTTCTCAATAACGCCAGCATGATCCATATGATTGCAGATCAAGTAGGGCGACAGCACGAAAACACTCAGGACGCAAGCCAGCGAATGAACGAACTCGCCGCGCTTTCACGCTCCATCCGGGAAGCGACAGACAAACAGTTAAAAGCAAACTTTGAAATTGACATGTCCATGCACTCTATTCGAGGAAGCTCGGACGAATTCGCCCTGCTGTCAAAGGATTTGAGCGAGAAGGCAGAGCAACTGGCCATTCAGTCGCATCAGCTCAAAAAGATACTCCAGAAATTCACCCTCTAATTTTTGACTCTTTTTTCAGAAAGCTTGTTATCCATTTCTCAAGAAAGCAGAAATACTCATACCCGAAATCCAGCGTTGCAAACTGATAGTACGCCACCTTTTTATACTCATCCGGAATATCCATGGAGTCGGCTTCCTTCTTTTGCTTTTGCAGGGCAGTTTTCCATTGATTGACTTCTTCCAGATACCCCTTCAGAGTCGCCCGTCGCTCACCCGGATCAGCATCGGCAAAAAAGAAAAGCCGCAAAAGCAGTTCATCTTTGATTTTCCCAACAGATAGAGGACTCCGCAACCACTTTAAATAAGCTGCTTTCCCTTTCGCAGTGATTGTATAGATGGTCTTATTTCGCTTACCCTCTGATTCAGAATGGGTGGAAACAAATCCAGCTGCCAGTAGTTTCTGGCAGGCTGGATGTATGGATCCAATGCTGGTATTGTAAAACATAGAGGTGGACTTCTCCATATTTTTCTTGAGATCATAGATGCTCATCGCTTTTAGTGAAAGCATGCCCAGGATGATTTTGTCTTGCATATGTAGCGAAGATCTATCAATAGACCGTCAGTTCAACACCTTTCAACTGAATACCTTTTAATTTATTCTTATTTTTCAGATGAGTATCAAAAAAAGCTAGAAGCAGAGTCTCCAGATTGTGCGCCATCAATGCATTATCCACATCACCCAGCATGGGGGAGTGCCTTAAGAAAGATAATTGATT
>JBNLFC010000616.1:0-1691 GCA_050305335.1 Leptospirales bacterium | reverse complement strand
AAGGGGGAATTGCTCTGTCGCAAAATCGCGGAGCTCTGCGACCAACAATATCTCTATGGCGGTCCACCTCTTAACAGCGAAGAAGAATCTCATCTGATCATTGTTGTCAACAGGGCGTACATCGCAGCGTACGATCCCCGCTACCGGAATCCAGCTTACGTTGCATTTCGCTACTCCCCGCCCGCGAAATTCCAGCACCATCGTCATCGCGGACATTTCATTGCAGATGAAAGAGTCGAAAATCCCGTTCATCACCGGGATTACACAAAAAGCGGATATTCACGGGGGCACATGGCACCTTCTTACGGCATTGGAATCTACTCAGGGGATGAAGCAGAACGGGAGACTTTTTTTTTGACCAATATAGTACCGCAAAAACAGTCCCTGAACAACGGGGTATGGAAAAGAATAGAGATACAGGAGGCAGACCACTATACAATGCAATCTGGCAATCTCTGGATTATTACCGGACCGGTTTATAAAGATCCTGGAAATCCTCCACGCTTGTCTGCTGGTATTGCCGTACCTGATAGTTTTTTTCGCATTCAAGTAAGAACGATTCATAATGAGGCGGATGTTCAATCCTTTCTAGTAAGTCATGACGCATCCCCGAAGAGTCCACTGCGATCCATGCTTTCCAGTGTGGACAGGATTGAAGAGGAAACCGGACTGGATTTTTTTCCCCTCCTGTCGGATCAAATGGAGAAAAATCTAGAATCCCGAACTCCGACAACTCTCTGGGAAGATGAGCAGGAGAAGCCAAAAACTCACCCGGAACCATAGACTACTGGTGCCCATCGACCTTTTTTGCACTTTCATTCCGACGGCCAGCGTAGGTTTTGAGATAGTGCTGATAGTTGATTTTGTAACTCTTCCCGTCCCGCGACTCCAGAATACCGGATTCCACCAGATCGTTTAAAATGCTACGGTGCATATAGCTTTCAGCACTCTTCATGGCAAAAGAGTGAACACCAAACCTGGAGACCAAAAATTCGAGTGCGGCAGTATGCTTTTCCGTGAAAGTGCCCATTGTAGGGAATATATAATAGATCCCTCTGTGACGGGAACAAAAAAACCCGGAAAATTACGGAATATTTTTAGAGTAAAGATAGCCAGTTGAGGCTTTTTTCCCTTCCGGCTGGAAAATACCGGACTCCCTGTATGACCATGGTGCGTCCGGTATGGAAGGTATTAGCGTTTCATCTCTTTAATTTTCTGCTTCAATACAGGCTCTGAACTCTGGGCCAGTTTGATCACCTTCGCTTTGTTCACGGCACCGCCTTCCAGCTCGCAGATGGTGGTGGAGAAGTTCAGCTTTCTTCGGATATGATTCACAGCCGGTAAAGTGGTTTTAAACTCTTTGGCCAGCTCATAATCCCTGAGTCCCTTTCTGTTCAGATCATAGAATTTAGAGAGAAGATCTTTGTCCCAGTAAATCTTAATCTCATTCTCACTGTAATTGTGCTTTTGTATGCGTCGACTGGTTCTTTCGTAAGAACCGTTAGCTTTAAGTTTTTTCCAGTGTGGATGTCGATTACGCGCATACTGGATATCCTTAATGGAATAGCCGGTTTTGATCAACCATTCTCGTGTAATAGCTGATTTTCGCGCTCTTTTGATTTTGGATTTATGGGAGAGATCAATATACTCTTCTGGTGTTTTCGCAGACAGTAATTTCTGCCTATCCTTAT
>JBNLFC010000615.1:0-1696 GCA_050305335.1 Leptospirales bacterium | reverse complement strand
CGGACATCCTGGAACTGTTACGAAATCGAAAAGATGGCCGAATTAAACTATTTCTCATTTACAAACTACTCCTTCTGAGGTTGGAGAAACGAAGTGTTTTTGATGATGGAGACTATGTGGCGCTATACGCAAGCGGTCGCGCCCGTTCCAGTATTATCTCTTTTGTCAGACGCTCGGGTAACAATGAATTGATTTTAATTGCACCACGATTTTTCACAGAGTTGATCGCTGAACCCGAAAAAGAGATTCCTGTCATGGACTGGAAGAACACCGTTTTAAACTTCAGACCCGCTGGCCACGAATACAGGAATATTTTCACCGGGAAAACTCTGGGTCCCGAAGTCTCTCCAGGGACCTCAGGACTTCTGATTGAGGAGTGCATGGATGGATTTCCTGTGGCCGTGCTTGAGCGGGTTTGAGCTATTGAAGTGGGACACAGGGGTCTGTTTCATGCTGCAGAGGCGAATCTCAAAAGTAATTGCAAATCTATATTTGTCGGGTTATTCTGGCAATAATGTTAAATTTCCTTTAGCAGCAGCCAATATTTTACTCTCTTCCAGTAGTGGCCGATACTAATCTAAACTCCTGGAAACTCTGATTCATGAAACGCATTCGAAAAACCCTGCAGGAACTCCTGGTTGTATCTTTGAACACGGATCAAATGAACGATCTTGCACGAAATGTCGACCCAGGCTTCGATATCACGGTCGTATCTGGCTTTGGTGGAAAGATAGTGATTCCCAGACAGGTAGCTGCGGATTGTGTTCTCTCCTTCTTTTCCAGCGATGAATCCCTCCTCCGATTCATCGCATTTATGATCGCCCGGAACGGGCAACCTGCCAGCGGAGGCATAGTCCGTCTTAAGTCTACTGATCGCCTTTTAAAACTGATCGAGGAAAAGGGATGGATCTATGACCCCGGGCAAAAGATCTTTATCAAAGACCAGTCAGGAGCAAAAACCTCGGACTGGGGTTTTTTGCAGGAGGGAAATGAGTATTCCCATGTATTTTCAAGCATTGATGTAGTCATGAGTTCCGAACTCACACGACTGAACATAAAAGAGGATGTGGAAGTTACCCTCTTACGGTTCCGTCAATATGTATATGAGCGCGTTGAAAAACGAAACGGTCGAATCTGGTCCTGGTCCGGCGATGGGGGCATTGCCGTTTTTCACGGGAACGATGCCTCCATGTATTCCATTCTCTCCATGATGGAAATCCTGAGCTTTCTACCGATTTTCAATATATCCAGAAATGAAATGAGAGCCGAGACCGATATCCGTATTCGTGTGGGAATGCATTACGGTACAGCCGTTTACAATGAAGATGTAACCAGAATCAAAAGCTCCGACCTGGATATGGCACAGCTGGTAGAAAAAAACTGTGCCAGTCCCAACTCCATTGCCGTTACCAACGGACTCTTTCAGATGTTCATACCCGAAATCCGCAATCATTTCCGGGCAGCTGAATCCTACCAGGACAATCCCATCTATATCTACGAGCAAACTTAAGGAAACACCAATGAACATTCTGATCCTGGACCCTGACCTGCGCGGAAATGAATACATGGTAGGTCTTCTAAAATCGGAATTCCCCGAACTGCAGGGGCATTTCACAGGGAGTGGAGAGCAGGCTCTGAGTGCCCTGAAACAGAAAGAGTACGACATCGTTTTGATGGAGAACAGTTATCCGGAAGC
>JBNLFC010000614.1:0-1708 GCA_050305335.1 Leptospirales bacterium | reverse complement strand
GGCAGCGCCGCTGGCAGGTTTTCTCATCAACGGCTGGCTGGCCCTGAATGGTCGCAACCGGGAACTGACCGCCCCGGGAAGAAAGATAGGTGCTACCCTTGCCATCATGGCAGCGGGGGTAAGTTCTCTTTTGAGCATGGCCCTCTTCGTCCAGTTAATAGCGTTGCCCGAAGGAAGCACCCTGCACTTTACCGTTTCCCGCTGGATTCCATCGGAGTTTCTCCGGGGTGCAAGTATCGCGTTTGCCGTGGATCCATTAAACAGCATAATGCTACTGTTTGTAAGCTTTGTGGCTCTCTGGATTCACATTTATTCCACGGGATACATGGAAAAAGATCCGGGTTACAACCGCTTTTTCGCCTATCTCAACCTCTTTCTCTTTTCCATGCTGGTTCTGGTTATGGCTGACAATCTGGTACTGCTCTTTCTGGGATGGGAGGGTGTGGGACTGTGTTCTTATTTACTCATCAGCTTCTGGTTTCAGGACGAGGCTAAAGCGGAGGCCGGAAAAAAAGCCTTTCTAACCAACCGCATTGGCGATGCAGGCTTTCTTGTGGGCATCTTTCTTCTGGCTCAGTATACCGGGAGTTTAAACTTTCAGGAAATGGAGGCTGGTGGCGCAAAGCTTCTTCCCTACGTCGCCACCTGGATTGCACTTTCGCTTTCAGCAGGAGCCTTTGGCAAATCGGCCCAGATTCCTCTTTATGTATGGCTGCCCGACGCTATGGCAGGTCCCACTCCTGTATCAGCCTTGATTCATGCAGCTACCATGGTGACTGCCGGCGTCTATCTGGTGGCAAGAATGCATTTTCTCTATGCACTCTCGCCTCTTGCCATGAGTTTTGTAGCCATCGTCGGTGCCACTACTGCACTGTTCGCTGCAACGATAGCCATAGCACAGTTCGATATCAAAAAGGTACTGGCCTATTCCACCATATCGCAACTGGGATACATGTTTCTGGGCGTGGGTGTGGGAGCATATTCCGCGGGAATCTTTCATGTAATGACCCATGCTTTTTTTAAAGCTCTCCTCTTCCTGGGAGCCGGTTCCATTATACACGCCATGCATGAGGAGCAGGATATACGCCATATGGGGGGACTTTTGAAGCGACTTCCAATCACAGCAGTAACATGGATCTTTGCCTGGTTGGCGATCTCAGGCATACCTCCTTTCGCTGGATTTTTTTCAAAAGATGAAATTCTATGGAAGAGCATCTCCACTCCCAATCCAGTCATACCCTGGCTACCCTATTTGCTTTACGGAATCGGCCTTTTTACAGCCATCCTCACCGCTTTCTATATGTCCCGTCTCACATTCCTTACGTTATTCGGAAATTTTCGGGGAGGAGAAGAACGCGAACACCATCTCCATGAATCGCCAATATCTATGACATTGCCGCTCATGGTACTGGCACTTTTCTCTCTTGTGGCAGGCTGGGTGGGGATTCCGAAAATTCTGGGTGGCATTCCCTACCTGGAGCATTTTCTGGAACACTTTTTCGTCCACGGGCAATCATTGCAGACGGTAGAGCATGCATCGCCCATACATCACTCTTACGAATTGACGCTCATGCTGCTATCGGTTGGCGGAGCCCTGGCAGGCATTGTCTGGGCTTATCTGGTGTATGGCAGAGGCCTGCCAGCACGGGAAGAAGAGGGTGCCCCGGCAGGCATGCTGGCAAATCTATTACGTAACAAATACTATATA
>JBNLFC010000613.1:0-1712 GCA_050305335.1 Leptospirales bacterium | reverse complement strand
TGTCTCTTTCCATCGATAGATGTTGTGAGTATAAACTCCGCGTGTAGCAATGGACCAGGACTTTGTTAATTGGTAGCGAATGGCTCCTGCCAGACTTGTTTCACGAAAAGTTGCCTGACCATTGCTCTCAGCCCAGTTTCGGTACCCGCCAGAGTAGGTATCGGGTTGGTCTTGAAAGTTACCTTTGAGAATATCGACCCGCGGTTTTTTTCTATGAATGACACCCTCTTGAGCCATGAAATCTTCATCCTTGACCGCCTGCCTGTTGGAACCCTGGTCCGTTGTCTGAAAACGCGCACTCAATTGCCAGGAACCCAGACTCTTTTTTAGTTCCAGACCATAGTAAGGAAAATCGTGATTATAACTGAGCTTACTCACGTTGCCAAGAGTCATGCTGTAGGTGTATGGATTATAGGTTTCCCATATGTAGATTCCATTGGTTTTGCCATAGATGGCATGGATCTCGGTACTGGAATCTGCAACAATGGGCGGCTGCAGCAGAGGAAGCAGCAACAGGACAATTGCCACAGATATCAGAAGTAAGCGTTTCACAAGCACCCTCGCGTGGGAAAGGAGATCTTGCCTTCGATCATGCAAACATCCTCGCTACCTTGAAATTGAGGCTTCCACCAGCTGAAATACTACATACATTAAAGTAAACAGCAGTAAATATGGGGTTGCCCATGGAATTGTCCATGTCAAACTTTTTTTCCCGTAAAGAGCACTCACAGTCCTCTTAACCACAATTGCTTCAATAACAAATCCCGAAATAAATAAAGCAAGGTATATAAGGCTCCTTACAAGAAGGCTGCTCTTGTGAGCATATAAAGGAGACACAGCTTCAAACAAAGAGATAAAATTTACAATCAGCAATAAAGGAAACCAGGAGCGCAAAGTCATCAATAGACCATCTGTATACGGAGTAGCGGTATCCTTGAAAAGTAAAGTGATAGAAGGGTACCGCAGTAGTGCAAAACTATACACAAGCGATAGCAAAGTAACTGGCATTAGCAAGTGCTGATACCAGGGAAGCACTATCTGAAATTTCGCCCCCGATGGCTGGGATGCCGCCAACAGAAAACTGAGAACTCCCAAAAAAAAGAAAGTGATCGTGAAAAAAAACAGAGTTTTCCACAGCATGCCGGATCGATCATTGCGATAATTTTCAATTGGTAAAAGCGATTGAATAGTCTTGAGGACTGTTTTTTTGTCAAACTTTGCTAAAAATGTCATCTATTGCCTCCGCTGATCAGTCTTGCGTTGTGTTTTTTTTCCAGATATTTGCCAATTTGCAATTTGAGTGCAGAAAGGCGAATCTCGTTCTCTCTGTTTTTCAAATCAATTAAGGTATTTCTTACAAGTGCGATTCTCTCATTTTCTAACATCCCATCCATTTTTCCCAGACTGGAGCTATTCTTTTTTAGAAATTCACGCGCTTCACTGTCGGTTACCATGGAGCCGGCCAGCAAATCAGAGCCACGATAATTTTTTACCAGTAGATATTTTGCCAGGAAGTTTTTCATCGTTACCAGGGTCTCCATCTCAAGAGCTGGATTATCGATTTTACCGGAGGTCATGGCATCGTAGAGAATCAGGTCATTGGTGTATTCATTCAAGGTAAAAGCATAGAAATCCTGTTCAGAAATTTCATTGCCGGAAAGTTTATTACCGTAAACGGCCCCGTATCTCTGCATCAGCTCGTCTTTTGTCAC
>JBNLFC010000612.1:0-1714 GCA_050305335.1 Leptospirales bacterium | reverse complement strand
TGGTTCATGTTTTGAGAGAATACAATCGAGGTTTGAAATTTGAGGCAGCCTTTCAGCAAGGGTCGGGAAGCCCGCTGGAAGATTTTAGTGCCCGCCTCAAAGAGCAGGGCTGGGGAAAATCCGTAGAAGAGGCGCCTGCAACTTCTGCAGGCTCTGGCCAGGAAGAGAATAAGCAAGATTGACAACGAATTCGGGTAGGATCTCATTGCGTTTCCATGTCAACGGCCATCATCACCGGAACAGATACCAATGTCGGAAAAAGCCTGGTATCAGCAGCGATTCTGACCTATCTTTATCAAAAAAGTAGCCTTCGCCTGCATTACTGGAAACCGCTCCAGACAGGCTCTCCTCCCGATGATGACACTCAATTGGTGGAGCAACTTCTGGGATTTTCGAAGCATTCCACTGATGCAAGGGTTCGGTTCCATCCCAATTTTGCCCGTTTCCCCCTGGCAGCCAGTCCTCTGGAAGCTGCAGCAGATTCGGGAGTCACCATCGCTACGGAAGAGCTGAAGAGCAGTGCCCGCCACCATATTTCACTCAGCGAAAACAGAAACGCCTTACTCGTAGAGGGAGCCGGAGGCGTTCTTGTTCCCATTGCTCCTGCCTACACTTTTGCCGATTTTTTTCAATTTATCAATGCTCCTGTGATTCTGGTTTCTCGTACCACATTAGGGACCATCAACCATACCCTGCTCAGCGTGGAAGCGCTGAAAAAAAGGGAAATTCCCATTCTGGGCATCTTTTTTACCGGCCCCCTACATCCCTTTGTTCAAGAGTATATGCTGACCTGTAGCCAACTTCCCATGCTGGGACAGCTGGAGTGGGTGGGCCCCGACCGAATGACTCCCCCGGGAGAGATTTTGCCGTCCATGATGCGGGTGAGTGAAATGGATCCAGCGGGAGTTTTAATGAATTTTTTTGCGCTGGAGACATCCCGATGAGGTTTCCAGGTTCACTCATAGTCGTGGAAAATGCGATTCAAGAGTATTCCTGACAATTTTCCGCCTTTTTTTTCTGGAATATAGACGTGTACATGGAACTCATGGTGGTATCATGGAAGCCCATTCTCTCCAGGAAGCCTTTCATCGTCATGTCTGGCAGCCCTTTACCCAGATGAAACTGGTGGGTGATCCACTCATCATCGATCGCGCCTATGGATCCTATCTGGTGACTCCTTCCGGCGAAAAAATACTCGATGCCATTGGCTCCTGGTGGGTCAACATTCATGGCCACAACCATCCTGCCATTATGGGTGCTATCCAGGCACAATTGAACCGGCTGGATCATGTAATCTTCGCGGGAGTAGCCCATCCCGGTGCCATTGAACTGGCTGCAAAACTGAGTGAACTGACCGACCACCATCTTCCACATACTTTTTTTTCAGACAATGGGTCCACTGCAGTGGAGATAGCTGTAAAAATGGCATTCCAGTACTTTGCCAATGAAGGCCAGAAAAAAAGAACCAGAATTGTGAGCCTTCAGGACGGATATCGCTATAGTCGAAACGGAACCAGGTGCCGTTTTGTGTATAGCTCTCGATCAGCAGACGGGTCGACATCGCCCACCCCTCCCGGCTGTCGGGGATGCGATAGGGACGTGGTGACGACTTCTGCGGCATGGTGACGCCATTGCCTTCCCATGCCGTATTGAACCCGACCCCGACCCCGCACATCAGCATATCCATCGACCACTCAGCTGCTACAGAAAGGTC
>JBNLFC010000611.1:0-1749 GCA_050305335.1 Leptospirales bacterium | reverse complement strand
ATTACTTTGAACAGTTTGGCCAGCATATCGCTGCGGATCGTGCCGCCAAACATAAGTTGGTCTTGTAGCGTATCACCACCGATTGGCAGCAGTAGCGCTACCCCGGCAATGAGCAGCAGGCCAATACCGGCAATATAGCCCACCTCCTGGCGACGACTGGCCAGCACGTACAAATCCAGATAAATGACCGCCAGCGCCAGCCCTGCCATCAATATTTCGGGCAAAACCTATCCCGTGGAAGTACGCTATCTACCGCCAACTGCTGACGAATACGGTGAACAGGAAAGCTATGTAGAAAACTGCGTCAAAGCCGCCACCCGGATAGCAACAACAGAACCTCCGGGTGACATGCTTGTCTTCCTGCCCACGGAAAGAGACATACGGGCCTGTTGCGATCTTCTTAAAAAAAGAAAAATCGATGCAGAAATACTTCCACTTTTCGGCAGGTTACCTTCAGCTGATCAACGGAAAATTTTTCAATCTTCAAAAAAAACAAAAATTGTCGTCGCCACCAATGTGGCCGAGACCTCCATTACCGTTCCGGGTATTCGTTATGTCATCGACTCCGGTTTGGCTCGTATCCCCTTCTACAATCATAGAGCACGAACCAATAGCCTGCCCATACGTAAAATTTCCAGGGCTAGCTGTGACCAACGCCGTGGGCGTTGCGGCCGGGTAGGTCCGGGTATCTGCCTCCGCCTCTATGATGAAGACGATTTTCTTCAGCGGGATGAGTTCAGTATCCCGGAAATAAAGCGATCCAATCTGGCCGAGGTCATCCTGCAGATGCGCACTTTTAGCCTCGGCGATCCCTATAAATTCCCATTCCTCGATCCGCCCCAGGCTACCGCAATTCGTGAAGGTTACAGGCACTTGTATGAGCTGGGAGCTATAACAGAGAAGAAAAAACTGACCAAAACCGGCAGGATGATGGCCTCCATGCCCATTGATCCCTGTATTTCAAGGATAATCATAGAAGCTGGGAAAAACGATTGTCTGCCTGAAGTCATGGTCATTGCCAGTGTTCTGGCTATCCAGGATCCACGTATGCGTCCCGCTGATTTTGAAAAGCAGGCGGATGAAGCGCATGAACAGTTCCGCCATCCCCTTTCGGACTTCATGAGTTTTCTGAATATATGGAACAGGTTTCATCAGGTAAAAACAAAAACTTCCTGGTCAAAACTGAAAAAATTCTGCAAGGCTAACTTTCTCTCCTTCCAGAGAATGCGAGAGTGGATTGATCTTCACGATCAGCTGATGAAAATAGCCAAGAATCATTCCGCATTCTCCCTCAATTCCGGCGAAGCCGATTATACTGCCATCCACAAATCCTTAAGTGTCGGTTTTCTGAGAAATATTGCCCTTAAAAAACAGAACAAATTATACCAGGGTGCTTCGGGAAAAGAGTTGATGATATTTCCGGGTTCCAACCTCTTCTCTAAAAGTCCGCAATGGCTTATCGCGTCGTCTTTTCTTGAAACAAACAGGCTCTATGCTCTTCATGTGGCAGCCATCGAACCCGACTGGCTGGAAACCATTGCTGGAAATCTCTGTACATATACCTGGAGCAATCCACGCTATCATAAAAAGTCCGGAAGAGTAATGGCGGATGAACAGGTCTCTCTTTTCGGCCTGGTAATAATTTCTGCCAGACGGGTAAATTTCGGCAAGACCTCGGAGAAGAACCGGATAGAAGCCAGAAATATCTTTATTCAATCAGCCCTTGTGGAACATCAGCTCATTGGCGAC
>JBNLFC010000610.1:0-1758 GCA_050305335.1 Leptospirales bacterium | reverse complement strand
TTTATTTTGATTTTCCGATTCAATGACCTGGTAAGCGATCAAACCCTCTGCTCCATCGAGCATCTCCCCGGAAAGTTCCAGGAGTTTCTTTAATTCCTCCCTTTTTGTTCGCCATATCAGTTCTCCGCATTCAGAAAAGTCGGAATCAGAAGCAGAGATGAAAATATCACAGAAAAAGGTCATCTATCATATTGGCCCCCTATCCGAAATAAAACCATGTTACAGGAAGTGCCGGACCATTCCGGAGTCAAGGAGACACCTTAAAATTTACTCGAGTTTTTTCTTTGTAATGGGAGGGAGAAATCGTCCGGTACGCCTCATATAATCCATATACCGTTCTCCAAAAATATTCAGCATCGCATGCTCTTCTGGTCCCACACGAATGGCAAACATGGATCCATACAACAATGCTGGCGCAAAAGTAAGTATCCAACTTGCACTTAGAAAACCGCCACCAAAACAGTTCAGAATATATGCCGTATAAATGGGATGCCTGACCCAGCGATAGGGGCCTGTCTCAATCAGTGTTTGTTCTTCGCGCACCTCCACAAACGAGTTGAAGTTCTTATCCAGGTTGTAATGGGCAAAAGCCAGTAGACAAATTCCTGCAATAAGAAGAAAAATTCCTGTAAAGCGAAGCCAGTGGGGAAAGTCTGCGTATGACCACGGGAAAATCTGCGGAGCAAAAATATAGAGCAAACCGAAAGAAGTAGAAACCGAATTCGATAGCTATCAATTTGATGATGCTGTATAATTTACCCTCCCGTTAGAGCATCAAGAATCCCGGAAACCTTTGGGTTGGTAGACAGCGAAAGCTCTCAGAAAGAAGCAGCAATCGCCCCCATAGAAGCTATGAGCATTATCGCTTTTTTCAAGTTTGATGCTAAGGAAAAAAGCTTCGCATTTGGTCGTGTTCATCGCCGGGAAAGCAGGCTGCTGGATATAATGGAAACCGTGGGATTCGATTGCATACAAAAGTGATTTGCTCATCCCGGAATTGCGAAAGCTTTTCTATATGGCCCTGAACTACCATTTGAATAAAAGAAGTCGAATGCCCTCCGGCAAAGCCGGGGGTTACGTTTTAAATCAAAGAGCCCCCGGTAATTCTTACAGGCGAAACATGGGAAGCGGATTCCACGGCTCCTTCCGTATCTGTTGCAGGGTCAGAAGTAAAAGTCGTCTGTGGAAACCTGCATTGGGATATACACTTCTGATTTCACGAATCTGTGAACGAGGGATTCCGAATCGGAGGATTCCCAGGCTCACATCGATCCAGTCGGCGTGCCGAAAGGTTTCGGCTATACTATGACCGGACTCTGTATTCCGGAAGGGATCACTCCCCCTTTTAACTCTGACTCTCCGGATCGCTGTGACCTTGTGATGCTGCTCGATTGTCTCCTTGATCTCTTCGCTCCATGCGGAGAGTCCCTTTCCCTTCAGATAATCCATTGCCTGATCTACCGACGGTTTCAGATAGTCAAAGGTTTTGTGGGTCCAGATTCCGAGGTCATGAAAAGCCGCAGCTGTTGCAAGCTTTCCTTTTTCGTGAGAGGAAGGCTCCTTCATAGCCTGAAAAAAGAGAACCACCCTGATGCAGTGATTACGATAGGCTGTATAATCTTTTCCCAGAACTTCACGATATTCGGTCAGGATCGAATCGAGAAGGATTAGTTCCTCGTTGAATTGCAGGTTTTCTTCATTATAAATATGCATTCCATTTGACCCGCTTAATGGTGAAAAAGGCGAACGCCAGAGAAA
>JBNLFC010000609.1:0-1784 GCA_050305335.1 Leptospirales bacterium | reverse complement strand
CAGGGAGGAAGTGGGTATCCAGTTTCAGCATACTTCCCTGCTTAATTTCCTCACCGTAAAAGAAACCTTAAAGACCTTTGCCAGTCTTTTTTCAGATCCTGAAGATCTCAATATCCTTATTGAAAAATGCCAGCTTTCACCCATCCTGCAAAGGATGAACAACAAACTCTCCGGCGGACAGCTGCAGCGTCTTCTCCTGGCTCTGGCCTTGATTAATAAACCGAACCTGATCTTTCTCGACGAACCGTCAACCGGCCTCGACCCCCAGGCTCGCAGAAATCTCTGGGCGATCGTCGATGAGATAAAGGATGAAGGAAAAACGATTATCCTCACCACACATTCGATGGAGGAAGCCGAGTATCTCTGTGACAGGGTTGCAATTATGGACATGGGGAAAATCATCGCCGAAGGCAGTCCGCAGGAGCTGATAGAGACCCACTGTGGCAGTAGTTCCATTTTTCTGCCAATTGACTTTGACATCAATATTCTCAAATCTCTGCACAACGGCTGGTCACGGGAAAACAATCGGATTCGAATAGACTGCGACGATATTCACGAGGTGATTGGCGAGTTAACCAGCCTGGGAGCCAATCTAACCGGAATGTCCATAGGCGCAGCCAATCTGGAGGACGTTTTTTTGCGTCTCACCGGGCGCCAGCTTCGCGAATAAATATGCTGAATCATTACAAAACCAAACAGATATCATGAACTGGAAGAGAATATGGGCAATCTTCATGGCCCGAAATTGCGAATTTTTTCGAGATAAAGCGGCGTTTGGCTGGAATTTTGCCTTCCCCTTTCTCATCATTATCGGCTTCAGCTTTATCTTTGAGGGCAGAAACTTTCAAAAATTTACAATTGGGATTTTTCCGGCACAAAGTCAGGACGAACTGTTTGTCGACAGCACGATTCCGCCGGCTTTCCAGGGTGGAGATCACCTCGTTTTTGTTCCGGTGCATGACAAAAGTTCAGGAGAGCAGATGCTGCAAAGGCATAAGATTGATATTTTGCTCGATCGCCAATCTCCGGATCATACCTACTGGATCAACGACTCCTCACCGAATGGGTATCTGGCCGAAAAGCTTTTCCTGGCCTCTTTTCTGACCTCCCCTGAAGACATAGCTACGAAAAAAACCATCCAGGGTGAGGAAATCCGCTATATTGATTGGTTCTTCCCAGGTCTTCTGGGAATGAACATGATGTTTTCCGCACTGTGGGGAGTGGGATATGTTGTGGTGCGTTATCGCAAAAACGGGGCGTTGAAGAGGCTGAAAGCAACTCCTCTGACACCGCTGGAATACCTGAGTGCCCAGACCCTCTCCAGAATTTTTCTGTTAATGTTTACCCTTGGCGTCATCTGGTTTGGTGCCGATCTGATCTTCGATTTCCATGTGCTCGGGTCAATAACACTCATCTTCTTTTTCTTCTTTCTTGGCGGTCTCAGCCTCTGCTCTCTGGGCCTGATTTTAGCAGCACGTGGAATCAGTGAGGAATTCACCAGCGGTGTTCTCAACTTCATCAGCTGGCCAATGATGTTTCTCTCCGAAGTCTGGTTTTCGCTGGAAGGTTCCCCGGCATGGCTGAAAACCCTCTCCCATACGATGCCGCTCACCCATATGATTCAAGCCATCAGAAAAATAATGAGCGAAGGCGCCACCTTTACAGATGTGCAATCAGAATGTATCTTTCTGGTAATATTCACCGCCGTGGCTCTCGCCATCGGAGCTAAAATGTTCTCCTGGAATGAGTAGATATTTCCATGCCGGTCTCATCGCTGCTCTGCC
>JBNLFC010000608.1:0-1790 GCA_050305335.1 Leptospirales bacterium | reverse complement strand
ATTCTTCGCGCCAATGAGCTCGGCTACGAACTGACACATGGAGGCGATGTAGTCGATTTCAATCGTCTCGGCAGAATGGGCATCGATGAAAAGAATCTTCTAATAAAGAAGGCCTTGATTCGCCGCCTCGCTGTTAGAAACGGAATCAGGGAAAATATTTTCACAGACGAAAAGGCAGTCACCTATCTGTTGCCAGAAATTGAAAGGATTCTGGAGGACTATTATTACTTTGCAAAAGTGGGTGGTGATAGTATGCGCACAGACCTGGAAAAATATAGATTGCCCGAAGCTGAACTTCTTGCCCTTTCCAGGAAACATGGAGGAAAATATTCCGCCGCCGACCTGGAGCTTGGCCAGAAAGTCATTCTGGAGAAATTGTATCGCCAGCAAATTGAACTCAAGAAGTCAAAGCTGATCCAGGAACTTCTACAGAAAGAGGGGAAATTATCAATCAATCCACAAGCAATTCAAAGTGAAACAAGGTGAATCTAGAATAATAAAATATATGGAAGAAAGTTCTTAAAAATGAAATGAAGAGGCAATCAATCATGAAAAAGAAAAATCTATTTACTACAATAATTGTGACCACCCTCCTCTGTTCGACAGACCTTTTTGCAGGTGGGAATGATGTTTTTCTTTCTAATCCTGAAAATGTCAAAGAAACAGAGATTCTAGAAAAAATTCAAAAAGAGATTTTTTCTGATATGGACGGAACACAAACGAAAACAAAGCTCAGTGAGCCATCCCATACCATCAAGGCTGTTCCTGGAGCTAAAAACGGACTGCGGCAACAGGGCAAACCGATTATCCCGATCACCATTGCTCTTGCCGGAGGGTCTTCCAGACAGCTCAACTACCGGACAGATGCAAAATATATAAACTTAATTAAGCATGATCAGGACATGGGGACAGGCGAATCTATTTCCATCAAAATAGAAGATATTTCCAGTATTACAGTGGTTTCATGGAAGCCAGTTCTCAAACGCCTGGCAGATACCGGAAACCCGGAAACCACAGGGAACGATAAAATCTATTATTTCCCCACAGGTGTGGATCTATCCTTGAAGAACGGTATAAAATACTCCGGAGAACTGGAAAATCCATATCAATTGCTGGTGGTCGAATATACTTCATCGGATGGACGTAGCACAGGTGTTTTGACGGGCTATTATACAAAAAAAACCGGCTCAGAAAACACCGATCTTGCCAGCAGTGGAAAGATGGAAAAATCCATCACCCCCGAAGAAGGAACTATTGTTTCAATTCAATTTGACACACGTCCTCCCGTGGAGCGCTCCGCTCTTCTGGATACGATGGATCGGTAAGGAACTATGAATACATTTCGAACAATATCTTGCTTCCTGCTGTTATCCGGTTTGATTTCAGGATGTGTAAGCGACCGGAATACAAAAAAAGGAAAACATGAGGATACTAGCATAATCATTCTCGACCATGACTTATGGTTGAAAGGCATGGTGTCCGTCCAGACACCGGGAATGACATACTACATCGATCGCTTTGCCGAAGTGGAACTATCCAGGGGTGATTTTTTCCCGGTCCAGGGAGGTGCTCCCCGGGTAAATATTTCCCTGAATGAGGCACGCAATGCATGTACGCATTTTGGGAAACGACTTTGTACAAAAGAGGAATGGGTTCACGCATGCCTCGGGATGAAAGTGCAAAGAACGCCCTCGGTAGGAGACGACCACAGGTGCTCTACGCCGGGAAATGGGCAAGACTCTCTTGAGCAGAATGACTGCCCTAACGAGTCGGGCATTTATGGCATGCAC
>JBNLFC010000607.1:0-1793 GCA_050305335.1 Leptospirales bacterium | reverse complement strand
TCTGACTTTTCAGGGAATGAAAAATGAGTGATAAAAAAGTGTTGAATGTGCTTCTTGTGGAAGATGAGCAGGTGATGCGGGATGTAATGATCTCTTATATTGCCGAGCATCCCTTTCTACGGCTGAAAGGAGTATGTGCTGATGGAGAAGAAGCCCTGGAAAAGCTATCCGGAGAAAAGTACGATCTCTGCTTTCTTGATATAGGTTTGCCGGTTTTTTCCGGTATGGAAGTGCTGGCCAGGATAAAGCATCCACCCTATATCATCTTTGTTACAGTATCTGCTTCCCATGCTATTCAGGCTTTCGAATTAGGAGCTGTCGATTATTTGCACAAGCCCTTTGATCGGGAGCGATTCAACCTTGCTGTGGAGCGTGCCGAAAAAAGCATCCACGGTATGGGCAGGGTGGAAAAGCCAGACAAAAACAATGCCCATGGACTTCTGGTCCGGGAAAAAGAGGATCAGCACGTCGTCCCTTTTCAGGAGGTTGTTTACGTTACATCCCATGGAGGCCATTCTGTCATTCACTGTACCGGCGGTGATTATGAGGTTGCTCGCAACATACTGGATGTGGAACGAATGCTGCCGACAAGGCTCTTTCTACGCATTCACAAACAGTCCATCATCAATGTAAACTATGTGGCTCGCATCCAGTATCTGGCAGGAGGGCGCTATCAAATCTATTTAAAGGACGATGACGAAACTGATCTGGTTGTAGGACGGCGATATGTTACTGAATTCAAAAAACGGTTCCCGGGTTAAGTCGCTGCTGGAGAGCGAACCCGGGATGGAAGCTACCTGGAAAAGCTTTCTTTGATAACTTTCTGAATCATTATCCTGGAAAACTTCTCTCTCTCTTTTAAGAATGGAAAATGTGCAGAGTGGTCGAACACGATTAGCTCCTTTTTCGGTGCTTTCAGTTTACGGTAATAATCTGCTACCATATCCACAGGAGTAACAGAATCGTATTTTCCGTTCAAAAAGAATGCGGGAACTTTCAACTCTGTGACCTGGTCCAGGCCCGGCGTCTTCTGAACCAGTGAAAGTTTCCAGAAATCATCTTTTTGATTGGCCGCCATATTTTCCATTGAGAAGGTTGCTCCGCGAATGTAATTCACCATATCCCAGAGAGAGTATTCGCTGGATCCGCCCATGCCATTTTCCAGAAGGTCATACCCTTTTTCGCCGTAAAGGAATCCGCCATATTTTGCCAACCATTTGTACTTGATCTCCATGCCCGTTGCAACATTTCGATAAGGTGGTTCTCCTATATCGTTTAACTCCTTGATCGCTTCCTCATTCTTTTCTTTTTTTGCTTCCTGCAGAGCAAAGTTATGTGAGATCCTCTCCTGAGCAAGAAGATCTACCAGCTGCCCAACACCAACATAGGCATAAAACAGCTCCGGATAGCGATGGGCAGTTACAATTCCCAGATAGGAGCCCCAGGAGTGGCCCATGAGAAAAATCTTCCTGCGATGAAAACGTCTCTGCAATTGAAGCACAAGTTCGTGTGTATCGGCAAGATATTGATTGAGATTTATGGAGCTAGCCGGTGTGTCCGAAAATGATTTCCCACTTCCTCTCTGGTCCCACTTTACAACTACAAAATGCTTTTCCAGCTCACCCTGGAAAAGATGACCGAAGGGGGAATAGGGGTTGCCCGGCCCTCCATGCAAAATGAGCATGCAACCTCGAACGAGACCCCCGTAAAACGAAAGCCCGTGATCGCATTGCTTCTGTCATTGCTGTGTCCGGGACTGGGGCTGCTGTACGCCGGTAGGCTCATGGCCTGTG
>JBNLFC010000606.1:0-1794 GCA_050305335.1 Leptospirales bacterium | reverse complement strand
AATTTCGAAAAGGTCAGAGAAAAATGGCAGTGACGGTTTTTAGAACTATCCGGGATGAGCAAAAACTCTTTGTTCAAGCACCAACTGGAACTGGAAAAACAATAGCCTCAATGTTTCCGGCAATAAAAGCAAATCTATCCACACGAAATGGTTATGAGATGATGTTATCCATGCGCCGTGTCATGGCACGTAGCGAACCGGACTATCGCGGAGAATTCCATCTTCTACACTCCGGACAACGTATAGAACCGATGTACTGGAGCCCCAAACGCATACGCTTCCATCTGGAATCAGTCGGAAGTGATTTGCTCATCGTAAACCAGAATTACAATGAACGATGGATATGCGATAATTGTGCAGTGAGTGATTACGAAGGTCGCGTTGCACTTTCCGTTCAAAGTGGTGTAAACGACTTTACATTGTATATCGACGATCGGCTCTATCGATTTCTGAGTTTGTTTTCTTTGATAGCGCTCGTATCCTTTTTTGCGCTGATCGCCTATGCATTCTTCCATGGGCGTCTGGTTTAAATGTCGTGAGGGCTGTTAGAGGAGTCATTGTTATCTGGTGGAAATTTTCCTGGAAGTTGACAGCGTTAACTTAAACTGTGGAAGTCAGGCATAGGACGCCCTTTGCGGCGCTGTATTGCAATAAAAGCAGAGTAGATAGCGGAAGTTTACAGGCTGTCACCCCGGTCCCTTCGAGTGGAGCTGGATTGCGAAACGCCCCACCCGCTCTGGCCACGGAAGGACAGCGCGGGTGGGCGAAGGAGAACCGGGGATGACAGCCGGAAACACACAGATATCTTGCGCCGTGAATTGCAAGACCTCGCCGCGAAGGTAGCGGTCCTATGCGTCAACCGAACACAGTTGCAGCATGGTCCCAGTTGGCCAGGTGATCCAAAAATGTGGTCACATAGTCGGGGCGACGGTTCTGATAATCCAGATAGTAAGCGTGTTCCCAGACATCGCATGTCAGGATTGCCTTCTGCCCATGGGCGAGTGGAGTGTCAGCGTTTGCTGTTTTTACCACTTTCAATTTGCCGCTCTCTTCTACCAGCCAGGCCCATCCGCTGCCAAATTGCGTGGCTGCGGCTTCGGAAAATGCTTTTTTGAAAGCTGCAAAATCACCGAAATCTTTTTTGATTGCATCCATCAGTTTGCCTGTGGGTTCTCCGCCTCCTTTTGGCTTCATGGAATTCCAGTAGAAGGTATGATTCCACACCTGGGCAGCATTGTTGAAGAGGCCCGCTTTTGCAGAATCTCTGGCAGCGGTTTTAATGATGGTCTCCAGATCGGCAGAAGCCAGGTCGGTTCCTTCGATCAATTTATTGGTGTTTGTAACATAAGCATTGTGATGCTTTCCATGATGAAACTCGAGAGTTTTTGCCGAAATGTGCGGCTCAAGAGCATTGTTGGCATAGGGAAGCGCGGGAAGGGAAATTGACATTTGATACCTCCGGAGATATTAAAAATAGGTGCAATTATCGAAAAATGAGATTTAACTATTTTTGCGACTCATTCTCACCATTGAGATATAAGACGACAGAGTCGGCTATACGGCAACATGTTTTTTGTATAATCCCAGATTTATAATGATTCCAGGTAACGATAATAACTCTTGAGGGCTTGATTCATGAAGGGGACCATAATCAGAAGCATGGAGGCGCTGATCGTCGATCGCTACGGTAGGGAGACCTGGACCAATACTCTTCTTGCTGCTGGCTTGTCCGGCGACAGTGAATTCACACCCATTTCTGATGTAGATGAGATTACTGTTTCCAAATTGATCAAC
>JBNLFC010000605.1:0-1801 GCA_050305335.1 Leptospirales bacterium | reverse complement strand
CTGTTATAAATCTCAAATACCTGTAGCCTATGAAACTTGAGTTCAAAGCTCCGCAAATGCTGGCCGATGGTACATTTTCACGTGCCACTTTCGTCTATGACGGCGATGAGGAAGGTGGATGGATTCTCTACCGTGACGGGGTGGAGTTCATGCGTCTGGGAGCCGGATTCAGGGCTCTCCAGGTGTTGCACTGTGGCGTGTGCTCCACAGATATTGCCCGTCCCTATCTTCCCTACCCGTTGCCTCAGATCGTCGGACATGAGGTTGCGGTACTCGACAGCGATGGGAATCTTGCCAGCGTAGAAATTAACGCATCGCACCTGGCGCGGGGTCTGGACGAAAGCTGCCCCTACTGCGACAATGGCATAGATACCCAGTGCCCCCATCGTATTACAATGGGCATAGACAGATTGCCCGGTGGATTCGCCCCCTATTTACTGGCACCCGTCCATGCCATCACCAGAATGCCGGAAGGAGTGTCTCCTGCTGCAACCACGCTTGTAGAACCACTGGCAGCTGCCATTCATGCTGTGGAGAGCGATCCTCCACGAGAAGGGAGCAATGTAGCAGTCATAGGTCCTCGCAGGCTGGGCATGCTAATACTGGCCGCTCTGAAGATTTACAGAAAAAAACATTCAATGAATTTTAATATTGTAGCCATCTTAAGAAGCAAGCGATTGAGCACGATCGCTCTTGAGGCGGGTGCAGACCAGGTACTCACTGGCGAAGAGAAGGACAACAGCGATCCCTCCGGTATCTTTCAGCTTATCTATGACACAACCGGCACTCTGGATGGTTTCGACTCAGCATTGCGGTGGACCGAGAGCCGCATTCACCTCAAATCCACCACAGGCAGGGAAACAGGCGGCATGCACCACCTTTCGGATCTGGTGGTGGATGAGCTGGCCATCCTCCCCTTTTCGCCCGAAGCCTTAGCCTACGGATGGGAAAATGAGCGGAGAAAAAACCGGAATGTATATGTACACCCGGAAATTCCAGAAGAAAAACTGCAAAGCATCAAATCCGAATACCCCGAACTGCAATTCCATCGAATGGATCCTCTGGCCGCCCTGGAGTTTTGTCCAAACCTGACGAATGCAAGGCTCCCCAGATTTGATCTGGCGATGGTCCTTTCTCCAGCAGGTGCAGACTCCGTGGTGCGACCCCGTATCGGTAGTGAGGAGAGTCTCATCCGGCCCAGAGGAGCCATTCTGGTTCTTATGGACAAAGCGCACAAAGATTCATCGAATCTCTGGAAAGCCCTGCTGGAACGTAATCTTCAACTGAGGAGCTCACGTTGCGGTAGTTTCGCCAGAGTGGTAGATTATTTTAAAGAAGACCCCACTCTGGCTGCACGGCTGGAGCGACTTCTGATCACCGACCATTACCCCCTGGATGAGATTGAGCTGGCCTTTGATCATGCGCGAAAAGGAAGCCAGTCCATCAAAGTTGTAGTGGACTGCAAAAGAGATGAAGAAAAGGCCCACACAAAATAGCCAGACCATTGACAAGTTTGAGAGGTTGGGAGACCTGTTTCTTACCTTCCTGAATGCTACGGAAGGGATGAGCTTTGCAGAGATTCGCGCCCTCATGCCTCAGGCCTACTCCGGAGACTTTGAATCCGCGCGGCGGAAGTTTGAACGTGACAAAGAAGATCTGCAGGATCTGGGAATGGAACTCCTTTTTGTGGCAAAAGGTAGTGCTGGACCCCGCGGGAAAATTGCAGCGGACCATCTCTATTTTTTGAAAGAAGATCATTCATCCATACCCGAAATCTCCCTTACCAGAGAGGATGCAGCTC
>JBNLFC010000604.1:0-1814 GCA_050305335.1 Leptospirales bacterium | reverse complement strand
GGAAAGTATACAAAGTATAGTGAAAGAAGAATTCCAAGTAAAAGACCCGCTGCTATAGAAACCATGCCAAGCAATAAGCCTTCAGTTGTAACCTGCAGAAAAATGTTCCGTCGGCTGGCACCCAGTGCCAGCTGAATTGAAAATTCTTTTCGCCTCTCCATGGCCACATTCAACATGGTATTAATAATACCGAACGCCACCACCATGAGAAGAATGATCATAAATAGATATCCGAAGGCAGAATCCAGCGCCACCATCTGCACAAGCTCCGGTATGATCTTCTGCCATGCAATGACCTCCTCCTGATCGGTAAGCATTGCTTTTATCTGCCCCTCAACTGAGTCCAGATAGGCGTTGGAGGTAAGCATCAGTACCACCTCTGTTGCAAACCCCTGCATTACGAAGATTTCTTCTCCTGCCTGACGATTCATAAGAATGAAATGGCGATCCAGTTGCACATTCCCTGTACGAAAGATTCCTTTTACGTGAAGTGTACCGGCAGCTACAGACATATCGCGTGCTTCGCCGATTAAAAACAGGGGATCTCCCGGTTTTACGCCAAGGTATCGGGCCATGCCCTGGCCAATGACTACCCCATAAGGGTCACTGGAGCTCAGATAGTCACCATCTTGAACGCTAGCAGCAAATCCGCCATAATCACGCTCGGGTGCCGCATCCAGAGCCCGTACCTGTGCCAGTCGCGTTTTTCCAGCCGCCTCCACCAGAGCAGGGGCCGTTATGCGAAATAAAACTGCCTGCACATCCGGGATCTTTCGGAGTTTTTCTGCATTAATCCGGGATAGTTCCAGACAATTATACAAAATCTGGTTCTCCTGATACCCTTTGTAATGAATCTGGATGTGCCCGGTGGTACGTCGCACTCCATCCTCAATGGTTTTTTCATGGGAACCAGTCATAACAGTTTCCGTAGCAACAGTAATAGCCATACCCAGTGCAAAACCTGTGATCGTTATAAGGCTTCTTCGTCGATTTCGCAAAATATTTCGAAATGCGATAGTAAAGTAGTCTCGCATGCTACTGCCCCCGTGTTAAGTTTCTCTCTGTAAAAAGAAGCGAATTCATAGCAGAATCGTAGACCACCTTGCGAAGCTCTATGATGGTGCTATTACCATTTATCTTCAAATTCTTCATAGTCCACTTATGGGGGAGAAGATATCCTTGGACGTCTCTCACATCTTCAAAGATCATCTCTTTCAGAGGTTCATTCTCTTTATTGTAATAAACAAATTTTACAGGAACGTCCCGTGTTGCCTCTACAAAGGCTTCCATTTTGGGCCAGACAACGGGAGCATTTTCCTTTGCTGTTAGAGTAAATTTGCGACACTTTACAGTACCACACTGCACCATGGATGGAGCCGAATGATAGTAATCATCTATATAAGAAGACTCCCTTGTCAGATCATCATTTGTAAAATCGCTTCCCATCCAGGACTGAAGCATCATGGACTGGGATATCCTCAGCGTTCGCTTGATGCGAGGAATGTACTGCTTTAAAGTGTCCCCGGCCTTGAGGAAGGCAGTACCTGCATCTCTGGGCGGGGCCGTAATGCGAATGAAAGAGGATTTCCTGCCTCTGTCATCCCATGAAATCACCGACATGCTCCGATCCCACCTCGGACGCTTCACGCTCATAACCATTTCATAGTGTATGTTTCTTCTTCCCCGCAGCAAATCAGTCACATGTGCAAAAACTGTACGTGCCTCGGGAGAGTCTACAGGCGCGGCACTGCGTGGCGAAGAAATAAGAAAGGTGAACGAAATTAGAATCGCAGAGAAAGCAACCATCCCCCAGT
>JBNLFC010000603.1:0-1815 GCA_050305335.1 Leptospirales bacterium | reverse complement strand
ACGACCGCTCTTCCGATCTGACGATGCAAACTCGGAAGGGGGAGGGTGCACGATTCTGTTGAGTCCCGGATGCTCCTCGTATGACGCCTATCGCTCTTTTGAAGAACGCGGAGACGATTTTACCAATCTGGTCGAATCTCTCTGGAGAGAGGAGCTGTAATGCATTCCCCATGGATGAGATGGGAGGTTTTTTTTAAAGATCGCGAAAACCGGGATCTTTTACTTGTGGTGATTCTGATCGCGCTGACTCTGGCAGGTCTTTTAATACTTTACTCTGCCAGTGCGAGCATTTCCGAAAAAGAGTTCAATATTGCATCCTATTATGTCCGACGTCAGATTCTCTGGGCTCTTATGGGGATTACCTCCATGGTCGTTGCCGCAATGACTCCAGTAGAGTTTATACGTCGTATGGCTCTACCTTTCCTCTTGCTGATGATCGTTTTGCTTGCCCTGGTCTATGTTCCAGGAGTGGGCCACAGTGTTTCTTCCGAAAGAGAGAGTTTTCACAGGTGGATCGGTTTTGGATCCATCACTTTTCAACCCTCAGAGTTTGCGAAGATCGCCATCATCATCTATGTGGCCCATCTATTGAGCAGGGGCGATGAGCTTCGTACGGAACATCAACTGAAACGATTGATCCCGGGTTTTGCGCTTTTGAGCGTTGCGCTGGGGGCCATTATACTGGAGCCCCAGTACGGTACAACTATCTGCATACTCCTTGCAGTAGTTACGATCGTTTATATAAGCGGATTCCCAATGTTGCGTCTGCTCCTCCTTTTTCTGGCAGCACTACCGCTTCTTTTTCTTCTGGCCATCTTATGGCAATACCGCCTGGATCGTTTTCGAGTTTGGCTGGATCCCTATCAATATCGCTACCAGGGTGGGTACCAACTGGTTATGTCATTCCGCGCTATGCAGGAGGGCGGATGGTGGGGCAATGACGTGGCAACCGGCATTGCCCATCGTTATCTGACCTACGGGCACACCGATTTTATCCTTGCTCTTTTTGCGGAGGATTATGGATTTCTGGGAGTTCTTTTACTCTTCCTGCTATTTCTGCTTTTCACCTGGCGTTCGGGAACTCTCATTCAATCGGTGAACTTACCGTTCCCTTTTCTTATGGCTTCGGGAAGTCTGGTCATGCTTATATCTCAGGCTTTGCTCAATCTAGCTGTTGTTACAGGGCTTTTGCCGACAACCGGTGTTAGCCTCCCCTTCATCAGTTACGGTGGGTCTTCTCTGATTACCTCGCTTATATTTGGTGGCTTGATCGTAAATGCTTCTCAGCATCGCATGAAATCGGAAATGGTTACAGATTATGAACAAAAAAGATGAGCAAAATTGCAGCGGGTGCTCCATTCTGGTGGTGGCAGGTGGTACGGGAGGCCATATCGTGCCTGGCCTTGCTCTTGTGGATGTATTTCGGAAAATGGGTGCGCGGGCTATTTTCCTCACATTGAAACGAAATAGCTCTTATCCTGATATTGCCATGAGCCTGGCAGAAGTTCGTTATTACAATGCTCCTTCTTTAAAAAAAAGTTTTTCCGCTTTCTTTCTCTTCCCATTCCATTTTTTGCAGGCCTTTTTCAGTGCAAGAAACTTGATGGGAAAGGAAAGTGTGAATGCGGTGATTGGTATGGGAGGATATCCAACGTTGCCCGCACTTATGGCAGCATGGTCAAAAAAAGAATTTAGCGAGGCCTGACAACCATCAACCGACTTTAATTTTGTTTTACATACATGTATGTTGCTTTTGCGTGTATAAGTACGTAAAAATGTTGAAATCCTCATCAAGCTAATTTGTGTCCTTCGCCC
>JBNLFC010000602.1:0-1823 GCA_050305335.1 Leptospirales bacterium | reverse complement strand
CTATCGGGGAACCTGTGAATTCAACTCGCTCTACTGTGCTGGTTGCACAGTGGCTTCTGGGGGTGTACCGGCAATCCAGCAGGGGCCAGCGTATGGGTTTGAGGATATATCTTCATTTGTTGATGAGCGATCCTATGCTGGAGTATAAGGTAGGTCGCTTGAGGTCGAGGAAATGGAAGACGCGGTATCAGGCGGATGGGCAGAGTTTGCAGGCGCTTTACTTTTGTCCTGATGAGGTGGATTGGGCCCGGTTGTCTGAGTTGTCGTTCGCAACGGGTTTTTCCCGTTGCTACATTTTTGTTTTTTTGATGCAAATTGATCTGGGGATCATTTGTGTGAATGATGACAACATAACTAAGTCAATATGTAAGTTCAAAAATCAACCACCCTACATGCTAAGCGCTGTATTTATAGATGAAACATGGAAAATCCTGACACGACTCCTCCAAACATAAAAACCAGCCCCCTCTCCCCCCACAAATCCTCATCGTTGCTCAATCCCGCAGGGATGCGACATTGCTCATCGTCACCGGTACACCTATCCTTATGCACAGGAGGCCTGTCTGATCATTTGCCGACCAGGAGGATTATCTCCTTGACTCCGGCAGGCAAATTTGAATCTGCTTAGAACTTATCTCAAAACGAAGAGTTCTAAGGTCCAATTCTTAAGAACTCATAATGGTCTGGAAGGTCTTTTATGAATCAAGGCGCACAAATGCTTCTCTATGCGTTCCTCTCCTATGCGGATGACTGGCAAATAGATAATGCAAAGGCGCAGAAGGGGGTGAAAGATACGCTCCTGGCTGTCCAGGATACCATGGGCTTTGAGGAGATTGTGTGGGGTCCCGCTGCTTCAAAACCGGAACACAGGCTCTTTTCCGACGTTCTAATGTACGCTCTCAGACTCAAGAGTTCCGATAGCGTAGATGAGTATCTTCTGGCAATTCGGGGTACCAACCCCTTTGCTGTTGCCAGCTGGACCGAACTGGATCTGGATGTTTCTACCCGGTTTCCATGGTCCCGTCAATCTCCCCACACCACTGCTCCGCCTGGCGCACTCATTTCCTGTGCAACGGACACAGCCCTCTCCCATCATAAGGAACTCTCCGATGGGGAACGTGAGGGAACGTTTCTGGAATGGCTCTCCGGGAAAGCCAGAGAGCTTCCTTCCGGCAAAAAAATTCACCTATCGCTCGCCGGTCATAGTCTTGGCGGTCTGATGAGCACCACCTTTGCCCTCTATCTTTATGATGAACTTGTGTACATGGGTCTTGGGGATATGGTGTCTTTAAGCGCTTACTCATTTGCGGGGCCGACCGCAGGTAATGGGGGATTTGCCCGATATACAGCTCAGAAACTTAAGAGTTATACATGTTATGAGAATCCCTTCGATATAGCCACAAAGGCATGGGTGGAATCAGAAATGGTCCAGCTGCCGAAACTATATTCACCCATTCAGATGAATTTACTGGAACGCAAGCTTTTTGATCATTTTATCAAAGATATTCACAATAAAGATTATTCGGCCATTGGCAACGTGTTCCATGTCCCTCAGCAAGGGATTTGCGATATCTGGCCCTTCAATCAGAATTTTGTGCTTCAGGCGCTCTTTCAGCATGTGGGACCGTACCTTCTTTTTGCCTTTGAGGAGGCTCCCGAAAAGGTAGTAGAAATCATTGTTGATATTCTCAACAAAATCATTGTTGCTCCTGCCAACACTCTTTTGAGTATATTAACCGGAGGAGGACTCTTCATAAATCGTGAAGATCTTGTGGAGGCCACACGAAAGGTTCTTTCCAGGTAAATTTTCGTCCTGTAGCTGC
>JBNLFC010000601.1:0-1837 GCA_050305335.1 Leptospirales bacterium | reverse complement strand
CCACGCTGAACATCATCACTTCCACCCAGGACTCACCTTTGTAGATCAGAAACAGAGCCATGAGCAGAGTAACGAAAATCAAAAGGAATGCGATTTTTCTTGTGAACTGCTCCATACGGATGAGAAGAGGCGGTTTCGAATCTTCGCCCAGGACCAGGGATTCGGCGATCCTCCCCAGTTCTGTCCTCTGTCCCGTGGCGGTGACCACTCCCTTCGCACGTCCCCGGGTGAGCACCGACCCGGTGTAGGCCATGTTGGTTCGATCGGCAAGGGAGGTGTGTTCCGGATGGAGAGATCGATGGTCCTTGGCCACCGGGACCGATTCGCCGGTGAGGAGGGATTCGTCGATCTCAAGGGAATAGGTGGAGAGGAGTCGCAGATCGGCGGGAACCTTATTTCCCGACTCCAGCAGAACCACGTCCCCGGGGACCAGAGTTTCCGCCTCCACCTCGAAGACCTCCATCTCTCGTTCCACCAGACAGCGGGAAGCGGCCATCTGCTTGAGGGCCCGGGCACTTTTTTCAGCCCCGTATTCCTGGATGGTACCGATGAGGGCGTTTACCAGAAGCACCAGAGCGATAAAGAGTGCATCGGTAAAATCTCCCAGTGCGATGGAAAGGGCCGCTGCAATGCCCAGAATATAAATCAGAGGATTCAGGAACTGCCTGAGAAAGATTTGAAAGATCGAAGGCGGAGCGGCAGCGGGAAGGGAGTTGGGTCCGAACTGATCGAGCCTGGAACGAGCCTCTACGGGCGAGATACCACGATCGGTGGTTTCCAGTTCCTCCAGGATCATCTTGCTTTCAGAAGCATGGGGTGTCAGGTGTAACTCCATTTTCCATGACCTCGCATCAGCTCATTCTTGTTATAAAAACACGTCAGATCACCTGTTCTGCCATAAAAAGGCTGCTATCTATATTACGAAAGTTTCCGGCATTCTCCTGTTCCAGAATATAAGGCGTTTCCTCCCATGATCCGATTAAAATACGAAAAAAGGTTATTTTGAGACAGCCCCGGAATCCGTTGGATAATTAAATTGAGAAGTGGAACGCCGGCCCTGTAAAGGATCGAAAACCAGATTCCTGAAAACAAAGGATCCAGTGAAACAGGCGTAAAACCCCATAGGAGAGTGAGGTCTGCCCAGCACACACAGCAGGGAATGCGCTGGAGCTCCCCTCTTCCAGGAAAGCAGTCACTTTAAGGGAAGGGGAGCGATGGCAGGCTGCGATCAGGAAAGATTGCGAACGACTCTCGTTCAGTTCCTGCGTTCGCGGTCGTGGTTGATTTTATTGAGGATGAAGACGAAGAGGAGTCCGCCCAGCAGGGCCGTGATAAGATTGACGCGTACCACCAGATCGTCACCGATTTTGGGCTGCATGAGCCAGGTGGCGAAGCGGATGAACCAGGCTTCGATGCCTGTGAGCATGCTGATGAGAACGGCTCCGATGGTTCCGATAAAAGCCCCCCCCCAGAAGCCTCCCAGCAGATCTCTTCTCTTTTTTTCGTAGAAATAGTAGGAAGAGGCGATTCCGGCCAGTAGATAGACTGCCAGATCCAGAAGAATCTCCAGAAATTGCATCAATTACACCTCTCAGTGGTCTGAATGATCCGCATCATTTTTTATCTCTTTTTTCTTTTCTCCAGTGGAGGGGGGGTGTTTTTTGTCCCATTCCACCGGATGGATTCCCCCTCTTTTCTACTCTTCCAGAGAGAAATCCTGAAAACAGAGTTCCATGGAGAAGGAAGGGGATTCTAAGGCAATCACAAAAACGGCAATATGGACAAGAATAGCTTCCCTCCCATTGATGGCAATACAGTTGTTTACGGAATTGTAGGG
>JBNLFC010000600.1:0-1839 GCA_050305335.1 Leptospirales bacterium | reverse complement strand
AGCGAGTGAGCCACATCGCCGACGTGCCAACCAACTAACTCAATCGAAGCCTATCATGTGTGGTATAGCCGGATTCTTTCACCTGGATCGAAGTCGACCCGTAGACGCGGAAACGCTCGTTGCCATGGCGGCCATTCAACATCATAGAGGTCCTGATGGATTCGGCTGGCGAAGAGTGGAGGATCGTGGTGTTGGATTCAGTCATGCACGACTTTCTATAATAGGTCTTGACGAGAGGGGTTCGCAGCCGATGATTTCGCCGGGCGGAGATTATCTTCTCACGCACAATGGTGAGTTCTATGATTATAAGAGAATTCGAGCCGATCTGACTTCCAGGGGAAGGAGATTTTTCTCCAGAAGTGACTCCGAAATGGTTTTACATCTTTATGAGATGTATGGGCTTTCGGGAATGCTGCCCTATCTGCGCGGAGAGTTTGCTTTCGCACTCTATGATCGAAAAAAGGATGAGTTGATCCTCGTAAGAGATCGATTTGGAGTAAAACCTCTATACTGGACGAATACCGGAAAAAATATAGTCTTCGGCTCGGAAATCAAGGTAATATTTTCTCATCCCGATGTGACGCGTCGTTTTTCAAATGACGGAGTATATCACCAGCTGATGCAGACAATCGTTCCCGGTTCAACGCCTTTTGAAAATGTCTTTCAGGTGAAACCCGGTCATGCTGTTGTTGTAAAACGAAAAAACGGCAATTTTGAGGTCAGCGATCATAAATACTGGGATATGGATTTCCCTCTAAAAGAAGAGCGAAAGGATAAAGGGGATGAGCAGTATTATATTGAAATGATACGAGAAAAGCTTACGGAAGCAGTAATTCTTCGTCTGGAAGCCGATGTTCCTGTAGGGTGCTACTTATCCGGCGGAATTGATTCGTGTTCCATACTGGGACTTTCATCTGCGGCTCAGCAATCTCCGGTGAAGGCATTTACTATTAGCTTTGACAGTGATGAGTATGATGAAAGCTCCATTGCACGAGAGATGGCAGGCGCCACAGGAGCAGATCATGATGTCATGTCGCTTGATGCAGGACATCTATACGATAACTTTGTCGAGACGCACTGGCATACGGAAAGAACGATCTACAATACACTGGGCGTTGCAAAACTTCTTATGAGCCGCCATGTGAGAGACGCCGGGTATCGCGTTGTTGTTACAGGTGAGGGATCCGATGAACTCTTTGCCGGGTATCCGGCCTTTCGGCGAGATATGTTTATGCATGGTCTTGACGATATGTCCGCCGAAGAACGTGCCGAATGGCAGCGCATGCTGGATGAGAGCAACAAGCTTTTCAAGGGCGCCATGCTCGCTGAAAATGAGTGGAATGACCCGCATCTCCAGGATATTTGCGGTTTTACGCCATCATCGCTGCAGCCCTGGCTTTCTGCATCTGTTCATTCCGATACGCTATTAAACAGCGACAGAAAACGCGAGCTCGGAGACTACTCTCCTGGTCGAGCCATTGCAAATGCGCTCGATCGCGATATGATACAGGGAAGACATCCGCTCGATATTGCTCAATATGTCTGGATCAAAACCATGCTGGAAGGACAAATCCTGACCTGGGGTGGTGACAGAGTAGATATGGCCAACGCAATGGAGGCCCGCCCTCCTTTTCTGGACCACCACCTGGCAGAATATGCCGCTACTTTACCCCCATCCATGCGTATACATGGAAAAACAGAAAAATATGTTCTGCGAGAGGCAATGAAGGGTTTATTACCTGAGACCTTATATAAAAGAGAAAAGTTTGCATTTATGGCTCCTCCGGCACATACCGATCCCAATAAATGGAAAGCAGTACAGAACCTGGCAAAGAGACA
>JBNLFC010000599.1:0-1840 GCA_050305335.1 Leptospirales bacterium | reverse complement strand
GTGCCGATGAGCTGAGAAATACACTCGAGGATGGAGATGGATTTGATCAAGGAAGCGTTCAGCCCCATGCCATATATCTTGGATTTCAACCCCGAGTAAGGGAACGAGGCGGGGATTTGAAATTCACCATCCTTTTCTGACAAATCAATCAAGTTGGGTGATCTTTCTTCGGGTATTGCCGGTAGAAGGTCACTCCTACAGGAGAGAAAAGAATGGTTGATACTTGCGGCAGGTTTAGAAACGAAAAATTTACAGGAAATAGCGTACAACTATGTTGTTCTCAACAAAGAGGCTTGCAATGAAAAAATGGACTATGACCACCATTCTACTGACCATGGCCACCGTGGTAGGGCCGGAGCTAACAGCAGCACCTTCCCATTCGGGAGATGAGCTGACCCGGAGCCATCCTGCAAAATCCTATCTGGCCCAGGCGAATGATGATGATTTTTATGATGACGAAGATGAAGGTGATCTGAGCCGATCGCGCCGGGCAGAACGAAAGAGAAGGAGAGAGCGTCTTCTGGATCGATATGATACAGATAGGCCTGGATTCTGGGTTCATAAAACCAGAAAGAATATAGTGGGAGCCTCTATATTTGGCGGATTTACAGTCGCTTCTTTGATCCTATCGGGAAGTGAATACAGAAGGGCGTCTTATTATACGGAAGAGGCCAGAAAGCTTGAAACAGCTGCACTTTTTTTAGGTATTATCTCAAACTCATCTTTCAATTCCAATTCTTATCTCCTGTTCATGGTGGAAATGAATGCTGCTGATGAGAAACGGATGCAGGCCGAATATTCCCGGGTCGCGGGTCAGATGTATCTGGGGCTGGGAGCAATTCTTGCTATCCCCACTACCATCCTCACTGTTCGCGCTATACGATTCAGCAAACGGGCGGAAGAGATGAAAAATGAAGCAGATGAACCTATGTCCGGTGCCAGGTCCGGCGACGTTTACCTTGGATTTCAACCCAGGTTAAGAGAGCGAGGAGGAGATGTGAGATTGACCTTCCTCTTTTGATAAAGAGGAAAAAGCGAATCCCTTTTGGTGCGAAAAGAGCCCGGCCTTTGGTACCCTGTAAAAAAGAATTGCTACTTTAGGACAGGTTTCCAATCTGTTGTTCTATGTATAATATCTAGGTATTACTACGTATTCCGCATAGAAAGGAGTTTGCATGAAAAAAGGGATGATAACTGCATTTATTCTGACAGTCACCGTAGCTACGGGATCAGGGGTGTATTCGGCCCCTGTCGATTCAAAAGTAGATCTTACCGGAACTGGTGCGGCAGACCATACGGTAACCAATACCATGGAACATTCATTAAAACCCGGCCAGTCTGGTCCGACCACCGCGATTGATATACACCAGACTCGATCCTATCTGGCTCAGGCCAATGATGATGAGGAAATGCTGGAGAGACGACTGAATCGAAGAGAGAAGCGAAGGAAACTGAGGCAGGAATTACGAAGACTAAAACGAGAACGTTATCTGGAACGATATGACACGGAGAGTCCGGGTTTCTGGGCTCGTAGATCAACGAGGAATGTCGTAGGCGCCTCAATATGGGGGGGATTTGCTGCTGCATTCTACGTGGGTGCTGGCGGGAGCTATGCCAGGGCCAGTACGGTCAGAAAACGTGCACGGTCAATGGATGAAACAGCCAATGCTATATTAATGCTGGTGCTACAAAATCCTACAAAAGAGATTCCCACCTACTCATGGTATTCCACCACTGCTACTACTACTAATCGTACCCACTACCCAGATGTCTTCTCATTGTTGCGTGAAGAGAGGTTAATTAAGAGGAGCGAGCAAGCAAGCGCGCTGGACATGGGCGA
>JBNLFC010000598.1:0-1861 GCA_050305335.1 Leptospirales bacterium | reverse complement strand
CGCCAGGGTCGCGTCATCGTAGAGAAGGATCTTTCTATTGAGGGACATCCAGAAATCTTTGTGGCTGGCGACCAGGCACACTTCACTGACAATGCGGGTAGCGTTTTGCCCGGAATTGCTCCTGTCGCGATTCAACAGGGAGACTTTATAGCAAATAATATTTTAGCCACGCAGTCTGGCAGACCGAGAAAACAGTTCATCTATCGTGATAAGGGAATCATGGCAACCATCGGTAGAGAGCGAGCAGTTGTACAGACAGCTCACTTCAAGTTCACCGGATTCATTGCCTGGCTGGCATGGTTGTTCGTTCACATTCTTTATCTCATCGGTTTTCGGAATCGCTTCCTGGTCCTTTCTCAATGGTTCTGGAGTTATGTGACATTTCGACGCGGGACAAGGCTTATTACAACGCCTTCCTGGCGGTCGCGTTCCAGCAGATCAGGCCAGCGTTCCGTTGCAGCGGAGTCGGAAGGGAAAAAGAAAATTAAAAAGAGTCCCTTAAGTGGAAGTTCCCTCAAACGTTCCAGAGGGAAAAGAGGAAAGAAATAGCCCTTGATTGATTTGATGATCATAATGTCGGTTTCCCATGAAGCATATTTCCCGTGAACCCATTCGAATTGCTGATTTCATTGAACATGATACTCCCGATGCTGGCGCCTTTGTGATTTTTTCTGGTGAAGCAAGAGTGGTGAACCAGGATATAAAGGTGGAGCATCTGGAGTATGAGGCTCATCTTCAACTGGCAGATTCCACAATTGCAGCGATATTAGAATCTGCTGAAAATAAATTCAAATTGCGGTATGCTCAGTGCGTCCACAGAATCGGGCGTCTATCCATCGGTGAAAGTGCCGTTATTGTTGTAACCGCAGCTCCCCACAGGGAGGAGGCGTATGCTGCCAACCGGTATATCATTGATCGAATTAAGTCGGAAGCTCCCATCTGGAAGAAAGAGTTTTTTCAGGACGGTTCTTCTCAATGGGGAAGATGACCGGCAACCTTCTGGGAGTAGTATTATGCGGTGGTAAAAGCTCGCGTATGGGCACTGACAAAGGGCTTCTGCCTCATCCATCGTGTGGATTGAGGGCGACAAGAGTTGCGGATATTGTAAAAGAAGCGATCAATGGTGAGGTAGTTCTCTCCGTTCACTCTGATCAGAAGATGGCCTATGAAAGAGCAATTCCTGCTTATCGACTTATAGAAGATCAGGGAGAACGGTCTGGCCCTCTCGTTGGAGTAGAAGCATGCCATGGGTACGCACCTGACGCTGCCCTGATGGTTGTGGCATGCGATTTGCTGGGGATTACTGTCTCTTTTTTACGGGATTTAGTAAAACTTTTTAATGAATCTGGCCTTTCGGTGGTAGCTCATGGAAAACATGGTGCTGAACCTCTTTGCGCTTGCTACGCTCCATCCTTTCTATCACGTATGATTGAAGAAGCTCGGTTGACAGATGGGTCCATCTACCGCGCCTTGATGACAATGGAGTATATAGCCTATCCAGTGAAAGACGAGAAATTGTTGAAAAATTTTAATACGCCGGAAGATGGATGAGCGGTACTGACTATCAGATTCAGTACCACCATTCCACCATTTGCGGTACCAATGAGTCTACACCGGAGACTCCATTGCCGAAAACCCCGGTGCTGGATGAGTCACTGCCCCAGATCCAGAGGGTACCATCCTCTTTAATCACTGCTGACCAGTCTCGACCTCGTGTAACCACATCACGATTGCCACCGGCAATGGCTGCCAGATTTGCTTTGAAAGGTGTTGTACATGACGCATCGGCACAGACCTGGACGGGCAGGTTGCTATCGGTTGTCGTATTATTGCCCAGCTGACCGCTGTAGTTGCAACCTAC
>JBNLFC010000597.1:0-1865 GCA_050305335.1 Leptospirales bacterium | reverse complement strand
CCAAGTTCTTACTGTGGCCAATGGCCTCATAGATGTCAAAGTTGTTCACCATAGAGGAGCATGATATGGAGGTGGGCTCCACCCTATCGCCGCTAGTGAGGGCTAGGGTTTGCAAATCATGGTGGTGAAAAAGATACGGTTGTATCTCTCATGCATTTGAACTATATCAAAAGCTGGATGTTGAGCTTCCTGGTCAGCTGGAAGAATCAATTCCCGGAGTTCAAATTTCGTGTGATTACCTCAAAGGGACCAACCATTCTTGAGGAACTGAGTGATATCGAGAGTTTTGCAAAGCATCTTGCAGTTTTAGGGTATGCATCACCATTGCATGCCTTTCACGACGATGAGGATATGGCAGGCGAGCGCTATATTTTTTCCACGCCCTTTGATACGGGGCTTGGAGCTTTGATGGAGCTTTACCCGCAGATAAAGTTTCACATTGTTCGCACTGCCACGGAAGCTCATAGTGTCACTCCCATCAGGCTACCTTTCTTCGAGTCATTCGATGGGGAACTGATCCCGGGCTTATGGATTTTTCGCCGGGAAAAAAGTTACACATCACCATCGGTGCTACCCGCTGTCGGTCATCGTTCTTTGCTGGAGGCGCCTCTGCAAATATCTCGCTTATCTTCCAGCGGCTGGAGTATGGCAGGGTGGGCCAACGCTGGAGGCAAACGATGAGTATGCAACTGCTCTTCTGGGGACGTCTGGCGCTCTATTTCCTGGCTACGCTCATTCCCGATCTTCATCCAGCCATAGTTGTTTCCTATGATGATCCCGGTCGTTGGGCCTGGCAATTTATAGCCCCACTGGAAATGCTCATCGCCTTTTATCTAAAGCCCCCGAGACTTTTGCGGGTTTATTCTCTGGCTCTGGGTGGTGCAATATTACTGATTGCTCTTGTTTCCACAGCGTCTCTGGATCGCGGCGGGTTGCTGTTGATCTTTGTAGGCATCTATTCGTATATCAGTACTATGATCATTTTTTCCAGGCGTAAAAGGGGGGTCTCTTTTGCTGTCGTGGAAAGCTTGATACTCGGGATAGTTTACTATAAAGTTCTCTCATTTGCCAGAGCTTCTGAAGAGCTGGCAAGAGATCACAGCCACTTGACCATATTCGTTTTTGCCGCTGCCATCGCAGCCTATCTGCTCCACAGTATGGTTATTTATATGGCAGCGTATTCCGGCGATAGCGGGATTCGCAGATGGCGTGAGGCGTTGATTTTCACTGGAGTGCTTCTACCGTCAGTCATACTTCTGGCTTTCCTGTTGCCGCCAGATTTTGTGAAGAATGCCGTTGCTCTCAACCAGCTGGGAGAAGAACCGCCGCCTAACCCAAGCCCTCTGGGGGGTGGTCAGGGCCCGGGGGGAGGGGGGGGGCGACCTCCCCGCAATACCCAGAATGGCTTACCCCTGGGTGACCGTGATGAAAAGTATCCATCGCAGCCACCAGGAAGCGGATCATCGGAAAAGGGAAGCCAGAAAGGGGGAGGTGGCAATAGCGGCAGTACTGAACCTGAGAAAAAGGGGGGAAGTCAGGGAAAATCCGGCCAGCAGAAAGGCCCTCAACAAAAAGGCGGGAGTGGTCAGAAGGGCGATCAACAGAATAAACCCAATCAAGGGGAGGGTTCATCATCGGGGCAATCTTCCGGTCAGAGTGGGCAATCTCGCAGTCCCAGAGCAGAAGGGGTTCCTGCAGACCAGTGGGATAATATGGACGATGACTCTTCGGAGGGCCAGGCGGGGAAACAGAAGGCAGTGATGGTCATTGCTTCTAGAGTGGAGCCTGTGTACATGGCAGAAACCTATCTCGGTGCCTATGATCGAAAACAGGGCTTTCAGAAATTGGAAAAAGAACCGTTAAAC
>JBNLFC010000596.1:0-1875 GCA_050305335.1 Leptospirales bacterium | reverse complement strand
GATGGTTTCAAGAAAACTGTAAGAACTCAGTTATGATGCAGTCTCCGGGCGCTGGCATTGACCGCGCTCCGAGCTCTCCTGTCTGCTTCTATAAAAAGCTCCAGATCCTCGCCATACTCAACGGCAATTTCGCCCAGTACCAGCTGGATTAAATCGGGAATATCCGTAAATCGAATAATTCCTTTAAGAAATAGTTCAACAGCGGTCTCATTGGCACCATTAAAAATTGCAGGTGCCGTTCCCCCCGCTCGGCCCGCTTCCAGCGCCAGAAAAAAACCAGGGAAGCGATTGGCTTCTACTTTTTCAAAAGAGAGAGGCTGCCATTGGTCCGGAGGAACACTTTCCCTGTGTATGGCAGGCACAGCCGCAGGAAAATGGAGAGCGTGTGCAACGGGAAAGATCATATCCGGAGCCGAGGCATGCATATGGAGACTACCGTCGCTGCACTCCAGCATGGCATGCACCAGACTCTTTCGATGCACATAGACACCAATGCGTTCATAAGGAACATTGAAGAGATAGTGTGCCTCAATGACCTCCAATCCTTTGTTGATCATGCCTGCTGAGTCCACAGTGATTTTCGGCCCCATATTCCAGGTGGGATGATCCAGTACCTCCCTGTGAGTTACATGACATAGTTCCTCTTCCGTTTTTTCGTAGAAAGGTCCCCCGGAGGCGGTGAGTATCAGATGGGATATAGATTCTGGCGACTTACCAAGGACCAGCTGGAAGAGCGCATTGTGCTCAGAATCCACCGGAACAATGGAGGAACCGGATTGATGGATCCCGGGGGAAGCGCTGTGCAATTCCATAGAACGCCGCAGAGCCGGCCCTGCCACCACCATGGTTTCCTTATTGGCGAGTGCGATTTTCAATCCCAGCTCAATGGCGCGAATGGTAAATCGAATTCCAGCGGCGCCAACAACAGCAGTAACGATCGTGTCAGCGCCATCGGCCGTTGCATCATCCAGCATGGCCATAGAATCCGCAGAACCCAGGTAAAATTTCACGTGAGAAAAGCGCTGCCTGACGAATGCAATGTCGGCTGCCTTTAATTTGTCCGATGTTACAGCCGCATAGCAGATGGATGGAAACTGATGAAGAATTTCTGTCAGCTTTTCTATGGAGCTATGAACCGTAACGGCTTTGAGGGAAATGGTCTGACATCTGGTGAGATAACGTAGAACCGTCCCGCCCACCGAACCGGAAGCGCCCATCAAGATCAAAGACCGGGATGGCTTTGCCTTTTTTGTCTGAAGAATCGATCCGTATTCCTTATCCAAGGTCGGTCTCCGCCAGGGGCAAATTAGAATAGAGAATCGCCAAATCCGCGAAACAGGAAGTAATAGTAGAATATGGGCAAATTAAAAAAAAGGGAATCTGCCAGATCCAGCACACCACCATGCCCCGGAATCAACGAAGCAGAATCCTTGATCTTCGCATCCCGCTTAATGGCACTCTCCACCAGATCGCCTACCACAGCAAGAAATGCCATGGCTAGAGCCAGAACAAAAGTTTCCGGGTAATCCGGCAATTGATAGCTGAAATCTGGAGCAAGCTTATTAATCGCAAAGATATAAAGCAACAAGGAAACCACAGAAAAGAGAAATCCTCCCGCATAACCTTCATAGGTCTTTTTAGGGCTGGCCTGAATCCCGGCGTTATGTTTTCCAAAGAATTTTCCAATTACTCAGAAGTGAAAATAAATCTGGAAAAAATACTTAGGGACCTCATAAAAATATGAAACTTTTTCTGAAGATAGATTAGAATATTTGGAGCAACTTTCATATTGAATGATTTGAGCAAAGGTCATCGAATTTCAAATGAAAATTGAAAATCAGATATAGACTTTGAATTGAAAGGATCTTGATGGAA
>JBNLFC010000595.1:0-1888 GCA_050305335.1 Leptospirales bacterium | reverse complement strand
AGGCTATCCGGCTGTATCTTTCTGAGCGTAACTTTCTTGAAATCGAAACACCGATATTGAATAAGTCCACGCCCGAAGGCGCCCGTGATTTTCTTGTTCCCAGTCGGCTTACACCAGGAACATTCTATGCTCTCCCTCAATCACCTCAGATCTTTAAACAGATTCTTATGGTCAGTGGATTCGAGAAGTATTTTCAGATTGTAAAATGTTTTCGCGACGAAGATTTGCGTGCTGACCGCCAACCCGAGTTTACCCAGCTGGATATGGAGTTCAGTTTTGTAAATGAGGAGATGATCATGAGCGAGCTGGAGTCCATGTGGGCTCATGTTCTCAAAGAGGTATTCGACCTGGAGATGCAACTGCCCCTGCCGCGCATGAGCTACCATGATGCCATGGAATATTACGGGACCGATCGTCCCGATACTCGCTTTGAATTGAAATTAGTCGATATGAGCCGGGCTGCAAAGGCCTCCACCTTTCAGGTCTTTCATAAGGCTCTTGAGTCGGGAGGTCGTGTAAAGGCACTTCCTGTACCGGGTGGCGCAAAGTTGTCCCGCAAAGAGATCGATGATCTGACGGCATGGGTAAATCGGGACTTTGGCGCAAAAGGCCTTGCCTGGATGAAGCACGAGAAGGACGGTCTCCATTCCGTTGTTTCCAAGTTTTTCACCCCCGATCAGCTCGTGGAGATTGCGAAAGAGTGTAAAACAAAAGAGGGAGACATCATTTTTTTTGGAGCGGATTTGGAGTCCGTGGTCAATGCCACACTGGGAAACCTTCGTGTGAAGCTGGCGGAAGATCTTGGCCTTATACCTGAGGATCAATGGAACTTCCTGTGGGTGAAGGATTTCCCTCTGGTTGAACGAGACTCAAAGAGTGGTGAACTGGCAAGCGTTCACCATCCGTTCACCGCCCCCTTTGATGAAGATCTTCCCCTTTTGACAGACGATAAACGCTTTCAAAAAGAGGGTCACAAGATTAGAGCCCGTGCTTATGATATGGTACTCAATGGAACCGAGATTGGCGGGGGCTCTGTGAGAATTCACCGCAGTGATATGCAAGATCTGGTTTTCCAGCGACTTGGCATCACTCACGAAGATGCAGCGGTAAAATTTGGATTTCTGCTGGACGCTCTCAAATACGGCGCTCCACCCCATGGGGGAATTGCTTTTGGGCTGGACAGGGTTCTGATGCTTTTGCTCAAACGGGAATCCATTCGGGATGTTATCGCATTTCCAAAGACACAAAAAGGTTCCTGTCTTATGTCCGATTCTCCTTCGCCGGTAACTCTGGCCCAGCTTCAGGAGCTGAGGATCCGCGTTGTGGGAGATGGAAAAAAATGAGGTTAGAAGGCGTCCTGGATGGGCCTTTGAATCAGAACTCAGCCCAAAACAAGGAAGGGTTTTGAGATGAGTTCTAAAAGAGACTTGCCTCTGCAGGTGGACGAGAGCTATAATGATGGTGGATGGAGAAACATAATAGCGTGATGGAGGATCCCCTCCAGAAAAAGAGCGAGACAGAGCTCTCTTATGAGTTCGAAAACCGGTCTCTTTTCCACGCGCTATGTGGCGTGGCTGATAGCGGTGTGGAGAACCTGGAGCGGCTGTTGGGAGTCCGGCTGATCCCAAGGAATCACTCGTTTTTAATCCGGTGTGAGGACGCTGCCAGCTGTCGCCAGGCTCGTCTCTATTTCCAGATGCTGGAAAAGCGTTATCCGGAAGAAGGTAATGACCTGCCCGAAACATTCGATCAAGTTTATCTGTGGAAAAATCTTCGGCCTGACGAGTATGGACCGGTCGTTGATGAAGAAGATACCGATTCAGACCTGGAGACTCTATCGCCTCTTAAAGAGAGGGTTTTCTCTAATTATCACGGACGGCCCATTTTT
>JBNLFC010000594.1:0-1898 GCA_050305335.1 Leptospirales bacterium | reverse complement strand
TTTCTTTTATTTTTTCATTCAACGAGTTCCTCTTTGCTTTAATGTTCACCACAGATTATGATGCGCGTACTGTTTCTGTGGGGATCGCTCTTTTCGAAGGATTGCATGGAGAGACTCCATGGAGTGAAATTATGGCAGCTGCTGTGATAGCTACGTTTCCCGTTGCATTGATTGCTCTTCTTTTTCAACGCAGGATTGTTCAGGGTTTGAGTCGGGGGGCTGTGAAAGGATGAACTTGCAGATCGATTCTCTTTCTAAAAGCTACCGTGCGCTACGCGGTAGCGTCCATGGGGTGCGAAACGTGACCCTGGCAGTAGAGGAAGGGGAGTTCTTTGTATTACTGGGACCCAGCGGTTGTGGTAAGTCCACTCTTCTGAATCTGGTGGCAGGACTTGAAAAGCCGACTACCGGCGAGATTCGCTTTGGCGAAAGAGTGATGGCCTCCAGTCACAGGCGCATCTTTGTCCCGCCAGGAAAGCGCAATGTGGCCATGGTATTTCAGAATTACGCGCTTTACCCGCATATGAGCGTTGCCGAGAATATCGCGTTCCCATTGAAAGTGGCGCGGGAGTCTGGCAAACGAATTGGCCAGGAGGTGGAACGGGTTTCTGCCCTGCTGGGAATCCAGGAACTTCTGGGTAGAAGACCCGGTGAGCTCTCCGGAGGCCAGAGGCAGAGAGTGGCTATTGCAAGGGCCATCATCCGCAGGCCTCAACTTTTTTTACTGGATGAACCCCTCTCTAACCTGGACGCGCAGTTGCGAAATAGCACGCGCATTGAGTTGAAGAGATTGCAGAGAGAGCTGGGCGTTACCACTCTATACGTTACCCATGATCAGACCGAAGCCATGACTCTGGCGGATCGAGTTGCCCTTTTTCGGGAGGGATCTCCTGTACAGGTTGGCTCACCCTGGGAACTCTACGAGAATCCACGAACTCCATTTGTGGCCAGATTTATTGGAATGTTTCCCATGAATCTTATGGAGGGTCAACTCTTGCATCAGAAAAACCTGGCAATCCTTTCAAAAGGTAACGAGGAAGTTACTCTGCCGTCCAGGGGGCTCCCTGCAGAGTTATGGAGAAGAGATTTTGTGCAGATAACGGCAGGATTTCGACCGGAACATGGGAATATTGTCAGAGTCAGAGAAGGTGCGATTCGCGGCGAAATTGTCGGTTTGGAGCCTCTGGGGAGGGAGGCACTGGTTCACGTGGCAAGCCAGTGGGGGGAGCTTCTGGTTCTTGTCCAGGGCAACGGTGCCAAATATCGTTCTGGAGACGAAGTCTCTGTGGAGATAGACGTATCCCGGATGCATTTTTTTCACGAAGGAGTCAGAGTGCAGTAGCTGCAGCCAATGGGAGAAGCATTAACGTGTTGCAGGTGCTTTTAGTTGAATCTAAGACAACACTTTTTGAGTATGAGCGAGATGTGCAAGATTCCCCCTTTGGCAATCCCGCCTGTCTTCATAAATTTTGCGCAAAAAGATAATATTTCCACGCATTAGTCAATAGGGCTGGTATAACCATTTCGTAGAATGAATGATAAATTGTCCTTTGCGTATAAATAACGCAGGCAAATTTTATTATAATCATAATTATTTGTATTTACAATGAGGCTGATTGTGCTCTGCTGACGGTAAATCCGACCCATTGACGTATTAGCAATACGTTGATAGGAATTGGATATCTTAAAAAATAAACTATTGAGAGGTGAGCTGAAATGATCTGGGGAATATCACTAATCATTTTGAGTATACTGGCAGTCCCTTCACTAATCCTATCCAAAAAGCCTGATGCGAAGGAGTTGTTGGATAAGTTGGATAGCTTAGACAAAAAGGCGGAAATATCTCTCCTCTCTTCTCAGGAGGTGGATGTAAAGCAATGTCTGAGCTTACGGCTTAG
>JBNLFC010000593.1:0-1910 GCA_050305335.1 Leptospirales bacterium | reverse complement strand
TTCAGCACTCTTCAGAAAGCTTTACGGGACTTCCCTCTCCCGTGGCGGGTATTATTGTAGCACTCATGGCAGTGCTCAACCATGAAGGCTGGCATATACCTTTGATCGCAGCGATTGTGATTTTTCTGGGTGTTGGAATTCTGATGGTCAGTACGGTGCGTTACGCTAAACCTCAAGCTACACTTTTAAAAAAGCACTCTCCTCAAAGGATTTTTCTAGTTCTGGCTTTTATAATACTCATACTTGGCTTTTTAGCAGCCCGGTATGGTAGTACGTACGCCCTTGCCGCCATCTTTTTACTTGTGCTCATTTATGTGATATCTGGCCTTGTGTCCCTGCTCATCCATCTGATCCAGGAATACAGGGTGTAGCAGGCCACTAGTGGATGACTGTCACTGCCTGGATAGAGACGTACGGAAATGCTGTCCCATCCCGCCAGGTGGAGGAGAAATAAACTGACAAAAAGCGATATTTTGCTTTTATCTAGAATTTCCCATCATCGCTGTCCGAGAACTAGAGGCTGGAGCGGCCATCGTCGGGTCCCTCCGAGTATCGACGATACCTCTGTGCCATCTGTTTTTCTGAAATCCGGTAATTGAATCCTGAGGCCAGTGTCATTGATCCTTCTTCAAACGAAAAGGCCAGCTCGCCCATCCACACATTGTTTGTGTTTCGTTCAACCAGCGCTATCATGCGCAGGTGCTCAGTCCGAAATTGTAATCCTCCGCCGGTGGAGTGATAAATCCATCTTTTGTTCGAGGGTGCATAATGGTTTGCTCTACTTTCTCTGTGCAGGACAACCGGTTGAAGTCTGATCCAGTGCGAAGGCCAGAGCGGAATTCTGACCCCCATGCTTCTGAACCCTTCCCCTGATTGATCTTCGCCCGAGAAATATATGCAGGCTCCATCTACAGCTATTTCGAGAAGTCCCTTCCCTGATCTTCCTTTCCGTCCGCTTGCTATTGTGCCGCCATTGTAATCACTGTAGTCCTGTTTATCATCCCTTTCTACAGCCGTAGTAAGTCGAACTCCGGATAACAGAAGAGTCCATCTGGCAAAACCTGCGTAAGATTCGCGCACTCTCTCGAGAGCCAGTGAGAGTGAAGAGTCAAACGGATTTTTATTGCATTGATAAAACAATGAAAAACCGCCTGTATTGCTTGCTGGATGATAGAGCAGGGAGGCAGAGGCATTACATTTTTCCCATTGGTTACGATAACTCCAGTACAAACCGGCCCCGGCTTTGTTTTTACGATAAAACAGACCCACTTCATGGGAGTACCAGATGTGGCCTGCGAATACCAGTTTCTCTTTACGACCGGGTGGCAGCACGGGAAGCATTGAGTAGAGGTAAGTTTCTCGCAGGTACGGATTGTTATTGTCCGGGAAATAGGTAGATCCCATTCGCAATCGAAAATCCCGGTATTCCAGGGCAAAAATAGGTTCGCCATATTGGCGGATCTCTTTTTTTCCCCATACCATGGTTGCCCATTCTGGATGGAAGTAGGAGAAGTGGCTTGAGCTCCGGAAAAGATCTGCGGGAGCAAGCTTACGCTCGAGTCCTGCTTTCACACTTGCATTGCCAGTGCAGAGTCGCAGGTCCGTGAGGTAGCGTTCAAAGCGGTAGCCTGCAGCAAAGGGATAGAGCCCTCCCGCCATGGCGGAGAGCCTGATTTCACTACTGCATTGAATTTTGTCAAAATTTCCATTCACTGCTTCCTTTGCTGAAATGAGCGGACCCAAAGAGAGTCCGAACGTAAGAAGCAACAGGTAAACTACCTGCAAAGGGAAATATCCCATGGGAGACCCGGCCAGGATATAGCTGAGGGGTTCATAGAAACCAAGCCTGGTAGGCGCGGTGGGCTGACTGATGTCCAGCAAGACCAGCCCGCCGGTTGTATCTGCGTAGG
>JBNLFC010000592.1:0-1912 GCA_050305335.1 Leptospirales bacterium | reverse complement strand
ACTACCCCACTTTGTTTTCATCTTCTGAATCATTACACGGGACGCCTTGACACCCAGTTTTTTTTCCCAGGCGCTAATAAGCGGCATTATTCTTCCGCGCAACTCCTGTCGGTACCAATCATTTAGAAGATCCTCTTTTCTTTTTCGATCAGAGCCAGGATGCAGCCTGAGAACTATCTTGCTGTGCTTCAATTCGACTCCTGGCACACCATCCGTTTCTACAACTTTCAGAAGATAGCGTTTCCCCCAGAGATAGTGACTTTCACGGTCAATGTATTCGCGCTCTGTTTCTCTTGCCTGTTCACGTATTTTTTTCTGCTGCCTCTTGATCCACTCAAGTCTCGATATGGCATACACGCGAAGATTGGCGATGGACATACGTTCGGGAGCAGCAATCCGAACTTTACCATGGGGAGGATAGACGCTGAGATGGACATTCTTGATATCCTTGAAAACCACATCCACCGTAATATCGCCCAACTGAATGGTCGTGTTCATCAATCAATATTCCCTCTGTGCTTTCACGATAGCAAACAGACGCTCTACTTCAGTCTCATCCTGCAGGAGGCCATACAGTGCCGCTTTGATCACCTGCTCGCGAGACTGCACGCCTCGCCAACCATCAGGACGCACAGTTTTTACGGTTTCATCTATGCGAAGAGCAAGATTTAGCGTTTCGTCTCTTTCGTGTCCACTGTATGGAGCGGTCGAGTCCCTTACGCTTTCTCTCAGCAGGTTATTATAAATCGCCCGTTTCCCCGGGGTATTGAGTTTTTCCGATGTATCATCCGTTTGTCCGCTCTCAACCCTCTTTGCCAGTTCCGCTATTTTTTTAAGATACTCTTCGTATTCAAGTGCCTTTGCCTTACGCGCCGCGATGATTTCATCCAGCAATTCTGACATTCGTTCGTAATAGGCAGGATCATTCAACTGTTCCTTGATAATTTTACGGCGAACATTGTTTTCTATCGTTTCTGCCACAGCATCCCTGTTGGCCTGCACGCCAGGGGGCATGGAGCGAATGGCATTGGCTATACCTGTTTTTACAATCAGATCCAGTAATCCCAACTCTCCGAAGGGTGAGATTTTTCGGGATTCGTCCGCTTCAATATAGGTATCGATCAGATGACGCATGTCAGCCTCATAGGCCTTTAGATCCAGTGTCTCACCACTGGCATTGTGGATGATTTCGCGCAGATTCAGATAGTGGTCGAGATGGTTCTTAATATTGCGAATGTCAGCCTCACTGTATCCGGCTCGATCCAGTTCATCTGCAATGTTTGCGTATGAGCGTAGCAGAATTGCAGTAGATTTGTACAGGGCGGCTCTCCGGGGTTCCCGTTCCTCAAGATCCGAAGGAATCTCGGTATTGCCACAGAAATAATGAATATGCTCCAGCTCGCCCTTTGGCGGTGCTACAGGCTCGCAGAGCAATGCCAGCGCTTCCAGTGCACTGTCGAGTCGCTCTTTCCCTGTGGTCAGTCGATCCTGCACCAGAACTTCGGGATCGATACCCCCGGCGCTATGATCCAGCTCCGATGTGTAAACAGCTATGGCGTTCTCCACCTTCTTGAACAGATCCTTGTAATCGACAATATATCCAAAATCCTTGTCCTCCCCATCGAGACGGTTGGTCCGGCATATCGCCTGGAAAAGCCCGTGGTCCTGCATGGATTTATCGATGTAGAGATAGGTGCATGGGGGAGCATCAAAACCAGTGAGCAGCTTATCAACCACCACAAGCAACTTCATATTAGCGGGCTCGTGTGTGAACAGCGCCTTTACCTGATCTTCATAGGTTTCTGTCTTTGTCATACCGGGACGGGCATCGATATCTTTCAAGAGTTCGTCATAAGTATTATATATAAACTGCTTATCGGTTTCACTGTTTGCTCCGGTCTCTTCCAGAGTC
>JBNLFC010000591.1:0-1919 GCA_050305335.1 Leptospirales bacterium | reverse complement strand
CTTGAGTGCAAAGACAGACCTGGCCGGGGTGGAAGTTTTCGATGACCTGAGCTCTTTTACATACAATGATAAAAAGGATATAAAGGTTCTTATCGTAGATCACGACACTCAAATACTGAATCGCATCCATATGATTCTTTACGATATGGGATTTCACGTTATCACAGCAAGAAATGCCATCAGTGCCCTCTCCCGTTTTGAGCTGAACCGACCGCAACTTGTTTTTCTAGAAATTGATCTTCCCGCTATCACAGGATTTGTGGCCTTGAGAAAAATGAAAACTTTCTGCCAGGGAATGAACCACAAAGCCAGAATTATTATGCTTACGGAGCGCAATACCCGGGAGGATTTCAAGCGAAGCATTGAGTATGGTGCGGATGATTACATAATAAAACCGGTGACAAAAGAGAAGCTGGTAGAAAAGCTTCAGGGGCACCTTTTCCATTTTTAGCCAGACACCCGTTCTAATAGATAGTTAGCTTCTTACGCCAGGCCTGCATGGATGCGCCGTTTACGACTCTACCATGAATTCGAAATTCGGTCGATTCATTTCTTTTCCTCATGCTTTTCGGCGCTAGACGATGAAAGCTGTCGGGCTTTTCTTGACCTGGTCATGGGTTTTCCTTTATAACGGTAGGAAACCACCAAGGTTGGCTGGCTGTGATAACGATTCCCGGATATACGCTTCAGGAAAAAATCAGCGAGGGAAGATCCTCTCTGGTGTTCAGGTTGCTTCATGAAACGGATTCAACCACAAGGATCTTGAAGGTTCTTCGCGTTACCAATCTTTCACCTGTTCGTCTGGCCAGATTTCGCAACGAGTATGCGCTCCTCTCCAATCTGAACCTGTCGGGAATTATCAAATCCATTGAATTTCTTGAGCTGGAAGGACAACCGGCAATTTTAATGGAAGATTTTCATGGTGAAACCCTTGATGCTTCGGCCCAGAGAGAGTCATTTTCCGTTGGTGAAACCATCTCCATCATCCTGCGCATCGCAGAGACTCTGCACTCCATTCATGAACGCGGGATCATTCACAGGGATCTGAAGCCTTCCAATATTCTAATCCAGCGATCCTCCGGAGAAATTCGTATCATTGATTTCGGTCTTGCACTGCTTTACTCCGGCGAAGGAAGTGATATGTTTGATTTTGAGAGGTTGGAGGGCACACCCGCCTATATATCTCCCGAGCAGACCGGAAGAACCAGTCGTCCGGTAGACTTTCGCTCTGATCTTTATTCACTGGGGGCGGTATTTTACTACATGTTATGTGGTCATTCCATGTTCACGGGAATGGATACCCTTCAGCTACTCCATGCTCACCTGGCCACAATTCCGCAACCTCCCCATCTAGAAAACCGTACAGTCCCGGAATTTGTGTCCAATATCGTAATGAAATTGCTCTCCAAAGATCCAGATGACAGATATCGTAGCGATGCGGGGCTGATCTACGATTTGCAGGAAGCTAGAGAGGCTCTGCTGGAAGGGAAAACTCTGTCGGCTTTCCAGGTCGCCCTGCAAGATGCGCCCGACCACTTTTTTCGTTCTGACAGGCAGTATGGTCGTGACAGGGAGATTCAATTCCTCAGAGGATTGTATGGCAGATGTGCTGGAGGAGCCAATCTTTCATGCATCATTATGGGCGAAGCTGGTACCGGAAAAAGTACACTCATGCGTTCCCTTGAAATCCCGCTGGCGGAGTTCGGGGGATATCTTGCATCTGGTAAGTTTGAAGCCGCGTTGCGAAACACACCTCTGAGTGCCATTAATTTTGCCATACGTCTGCTGTTGCAGAGTATCACAGGTGAGAGCAATGATCGCATTCTATACTGGAAAAATCGATTTTCGCGAATAGTCGGAGACAATCTTCCATATTTGATATCCCAGTTCCCTGAACTGGGATGGATTACGGGAGAAAC